>SKOL01000112.1 GCA_007120055.1 Anaerobacillus sp. | reverse complement strand
GAAGAAAGGGTGAAGCTAGTTATGTCTCACGCACACGGACTTGGAGCAGGTTTTGCGTTAATCGTAGTACTGTTTATCCTTCTAGTAATTATTGGAGCGTCGTACGTTGGCTACGGTTATTAATTAGAAGGATTTGAGTTAAAAAACGGGCAAAATGTCGCTTAATTGACATTTTGCCCGTTTATTTCACAAACTTAATAATTCTAAAATAGTTAATGAATTTCATAATTCAATATTTTCGCCATTAAGTATCTATATGTAGTTGTGTTAAACCTCTCGCAACTACATATATTTTATATTGCTCAATTAAGGTAAATATGAAATTCCCTCATTAATAAACGCTGGTTTCGTATTAAATGTTGCTTTTCAAATTAGCCATTTTCCCATGTAATTTCAACGGTTGGCATCTTTTCGTTTTTCTTTAACGATATTAATCCCATAAAACAAGTCATTTACCAACCTAATTTATAGTAAAAGCAACAATCTTTACGAAAAGAGCCTTAATAAAAGATAAGTACGAGAATAAAGCCAATCGCTACAGAACATACACTAGTAATTAGTCCAGGGGTCATGAAACTATGGTTAAAGACGTATTTACCAATTTTCGTTGATCCAGTTTGATCCATATTAATTGCGGCAAGTAAGGGTCCGTAGTTCGGCATGAAGAAGTAACCATTGACCGCTGGGAACATCGCAATTAAAAAGAAAGGTGAAATTCCTAAGCTGACACCTAATGGCATTAATGCGCGAACTGTAGCTGCTTGAGAATTTAATAATATAGATAAAATAAATAAAGCAAAGGCAAATACCCAAGGTGCAGCCATTACTGCATATTGAATTTGATCTTGGATCACGTCGATATTTGCTCGGAAGAATGTGTCTCCCATCCAAGCAATCCCAAAGATTGCAACAACAGCGACAACGCCTGCTCTAAATACGTTTCCTGTAACGATTTTTTCGACATTGGCCTTACATAGTAAAATCATAATTGCTGCTACTGTTAACATGATAATTTGAATCGCATAAGGCATTGATAGTTGAGAGGTTTCCCCGTTTGTTTCAAAAGTCGGACGTAATTCTGGAAAGCTTCCTAATATAACGACTAAAACAGCTCCTAATAAAAATAAATAAACAGATAGTTTTGATTCTTTTGTGATCGTTTGTTTTTCACGTTCCTGCTTCATAGGCATTAACCCATTTTGCAAGCGACGTTGATACTCAGGGTCATCTTCAAGCTCGAGTCCTCTTTTGCGGATAATAAAAGAAGTAGTCATAATTCCAAGGAACGTTGCTGGAATAGTGATCGATAGAATTTGTAATAATGTAATTTCAAATGGTGCGAGTATTGCAAGTAGTGCGACTGTCGCAGCTGAAATAGGACTAGCTGTAATCGCTTGTTGCGATGCGATCACTGCGATGGAAAGTGGGCGCTCAGGTCGGACTTTCGATTCTTGAGCAACTTCCGAAATGACTGGTAGTAAACTATACGCCACATGGCCAGTTCCTGCAAAAAAAGTAAATAAGTACGTAGTTATCGGAGCCATAAAGGTGATTCGACTCGGATTTTTTCGAAGCATTTTCTCGGCGATTGAAACGAGATAGTTTAATCCACCTGATGCTTGTAATGCTCCTGCTGCCGTAATAACTGCTAAGATCATTAACATTACATCAATCGGTGGTGCCGTGGGTTGCAATTTAAAACCGAATGTTAAAATTGCTAAGCCGACGCCTCCCATAACACCTAAGCCGACACCACCGATTCTAGCACCGATTAAAATACAGGCTAAAACAATTATGAATTGTACCCAAATCATATAAATCTCCTCCGTTAATAGATTAAAGTGATAAAGAATATATCAACCTATTATACAGAAGTAATTTTATTAGTAAACTAATTTGTGAAAAATTCGAAATTTTGTTATAATGATGGCGTTTACACGGTGAACTCATAATTCACATATTTAGTAATGCGATTTTCTTAAATAGGAAATCACGATTTTGACAAAAAACAATACAGCTTTACGAGCAGAAGAGAAGAAATTTATAAAAAAATATTGCAAATAATTATAAGCGTCTAAACACATATATCAGTCGATGAATACAATGCTTCTAAGTGGGTAACCCACTAATCCACAAAATTTAAAAGGAGTGTTAAAAATGGCTCACGCAGGAGGAGCAGGATTCGCGTTAATTCTTGTATTGTTTATCTTGTTAGTTATTATTGGTGCGGCTTACGTCGGCTACTAATAGTAGGATTTATGAGGTACCTTCTTTAGGAGGGTATCTTTTTTTTACGAAAAAATGATGTCATCCTATAAATATAACAGCGCTAAAATCAAGTAAGGACGAAATGTTTTCGAAGAAGAAACGATTTTTGGTAAAATAAAAATAACAAACCTTAAAGGAGGTAACAAATGAGTCATATTCAATTAATTCATGAACATGAAGCAGAAGGGAAATTAAAAGAGTTATACGAAGCAATGGGGAATAAAGTTGCCAATATTTTAAAAGTACATAGTCTATTCCCTGAATCGATGGAAGCACACTTAGCCTACTACAAAACAATTATGTTTAAAAAATCTCCACTTAGTAGAGCGCAGCGCGAGATAATTGCGACAACTGTCTCCGCAGTCAATGAGTGTCATTACTGAATGGAACATCATGGGGCGGCGCTCCATTTATTGACGAAAGACGAAGTGTTAGTCGCAACACTTAAAAATAATTATAAAGAAGCTAACATCGACGAGAAAACAATGGCAATCCTTGACTATGCGGTTAAGCTTACGGAAAAGCCGACAAGTATCAAAGAAGCAGATGTCAATCTTTTAAAAGAACACGGCTGCACAGATCGTGAAATTTTAGATGCATGCCAAATAACTTCATATTTTAATTTTGTGAACCGAATGGCTGAAGGACTAGGTATAGAGTTAGAAAAGGAATGATTCCTCAACGGGAAGGATGTTTTGCTATGTTGTTAAAAAAGCTACCTAATATTCATTTAACGAGCATCGATGGAAGTTCGTTTAGTACAGATCAATTACTCGGGAAGAAAACACTCATTTTCATGTGGGCATCTTGGTGACGTTGTCGTGAGCAGCTTCCAGGCTGGGAGCAATTTTTAACGAAACATAAGGATTTCATTACAAATTCTTTCCGTTTCAGTCGACCTTCAAGGGCCAGAAGTTGTCAAACCTTATGTAGAAAACTTTTCATTTCCAACTGTTGTTGATACAGGAATGAAATTGCTAATTATTTTGGGTTTACGATCGTTCCTAATGGAATTTTTATCGATGAAGAAGGAGTCATAAGGATGATCAAGCAAGGATTTCAAGTAACAAATGAAGATCACCTAAAAGCGATCGAAGATTTAGTAGCTGAAAAAGTGGAGACGGTTCAGCTTGATGATGTTTATTACAATCCAGAACAGAAATCGGCACTTGAAGATGAGTTGTCACAAACGAAATTCACTTTAGGGTTAGAATACTTAAAACAAGGCAAAAAAGAAGAGGTTTTAAAACAATTAGATGAAGCACTTCGGTATAATCCAGATAATTTTCTCATCCGTAAGCAGCGCTGGTACATTCGTTATCCTGAAAAGTTTTCGCCAACGATTGATATTGATTGGCAACAACAACAACTTAAAAAAGAAAAGCAAGCAGAGGCTGACGATTGTGGACCTGAAGGCTGCCGCATCCCAGGGACAAACTAAAGTTTTATAAGGTTCAAAAATATTTTAAACTTTTTTCAGAAATTATTCATAAGTCTTAACCAATATATAGCTAGTTTTATATTAAAATAATCTTATAATATTAGTTATATATAAGGGGGACAACATGAAAAAAGTTTGGGTTGCAAGTGGTATTGTAGCTTTTATAGCTTTAGTTGCAGTAATTTCAACAGCCTTTATGTCAGATGATCCATCTGAAAATTATGGTTTTAGTGTCGATTACCGAGGCTTACCCGAGAGCTTTGCTAATTTCGAATTGTTTAGTGAAGTAGAAGCGGAAAGAGTTAACGATTTGATGGCTAACCTGCATGGAAAGGATGTAGAGCTGGATCAAGCGTTTATACTAGAGTACGGAAGTCGTGGTGGTGCTCAAGCGGTCGTTTGGATCTCAGAAACAAATATTGATGGAAAGCCCGAGGAGTTGTTAGAAGCAAAGTATGAATTAGTCACAACCGATCAGCTCCTTACTGACTTCGGAGAAAAAAACTTTAGTGATCAAACGGTCTTTCATGGCATTGATAATAATGGCGTAGATAATTACTTTTTTGTTAGTGAAAATCGCTTTTTATTAATTCAAACATATGACGATAACAGAGAAGCGTTTATGAGAAATGCAGTAAGGGTATTTTAATTGTAGGTAATAAGAAGAAGCTGTCCAAAATAATAAAAGGAATAGGTGATTATGACGCAATTTTCGTTTAAGTGAAAATTGTGTCGTTTTTGTTTGGAAAAAAGTAAGTCAGGAGTGACAGCACCTCTCGATAAAAAAGAATATGATAAATCATTTTAAAAATAAACTGTTTATTAGATGGAAATCATAATATTTTGAAAATGTATGGTAAAAATTTATAAAATAAATTACAATAAAGTTCAGAAACCGCTTTCGTTATCTGATATAATTGACTATATGTAAATTTATGGAAAGGAGTAACAGATGAGAAACTATTTTAAAAGAGAAAAAAAGCTTAAAGATTCGAGTAGGAATAGTAAGTGGAAGGGGGGAACCAGTTTAAATAATATAAAACTAACATGGAAGTATGGGTTTGTTTTTATGATTGTTATCATGTTATTTTTCTTCTCTTCTATGTTTGTTTATTTTACACTGGGGAATGTTCAAGATGAATTGGAAGCACAAGAGCGTAGTGTGGACCGTTCTATCATGTTGTCACAGATGAATTATTTATTTGAGCAAAGATATAGTATTTTAATGCAATCACTCAGTGAGCCTACGGAAGAATTAGATCTTTTATTTGTTGAAAACGAAAGCGCTTTCGAATCTATGATGGAAGATATCAAGCCGTATTTAGATACGGATGAAATGAAAAACTTATACGATATTATTAATGACAATAATGCAGAGCTTAATAATATTTTTCATGGCTTGAATCGAGATCTTTTAGGACAACAGGAGGAAGCGCACAATCAGTTTAGGTATTTTAGAAGTACCATCTTTGATGCTATGAGTATAAAAAATAGAACAAACTTTGCATTAGAGCAGATGCTTCTTTATGTAAACAATGACCGTCAATTAAGAGTTTCTGCTACTCAAGAAAGTTTAGAGTCGTCTTCTAACACGTTAATTATTTTATTTATAGTGTCCTTGGTTATTGCTGTTATTATGCTATTAATCATTCATATTGCAACCAATAGAAGGCTAAATCGAGTTATTGAATTTAGTAAGGAATTAACAGCAGGTAAGTTGCAAATTGATGATATAGAGGATATAGGAAAAGATGAGTTGGCTATTATATCTAGTACTTTAAATGAAATGAAAAATAGATTATCGGAGACGATGAGACAAGTTTCAGAAGCTTCTGCAACAGTGGGTGAGAAGACAGAGTTTTTATCCAATTTTTCTGAAACAATTAGAGAGGATAGTTCCAACGTATTTGCAAATATGCAAAACTTAATTGCAGGTATGGAGGAGCAATCAAGTACATTTACGAGTGTTTCCGACTCTGTAAAAGAGTTCACAGGACATTTAGATATGATTAACGACGGTAGTCAAATGATGAATGAATCTGCGTCGTATATTCAGGAGCTTACGTCTAGAGGAAATGAGAAAATGGCTAGTTCTCGAAATCAAATTAGTATGTTAAGTGAAACTGTTATTAAGTCTAATGATAAGATTAGGATGCTCCATGAAAGAACGGATGATATTGCACGTTTTATACGTGTGATAAAGGAGATTGCAGAACAAACTAACTTGTTGGCCTTAAATGCAACGATTGAAGCTGCAAGAGCTGGCCAATACGGTCGTGGTTTTGCTGTAGTAGCAGATGAAATTCGGAAGCTTTCCGATGAAGTAGAGAAATCGGTTAAACAAATTTCCAGTATTGTCTCAAATATTAATAGTGAAACGAAAAGTGTTACAGAAACGCTGGAGATAGGAACAATGGAGGCGAAGGAAAGTGTAAAATCAATTAATGATGCAGGTGAATATTTTAAAGAAATTTACGAAAACATTAATGACATGACAGAGAAAGTAAAGATAAATTCAGGATCGATAAATGATATGGCAGTGAAAAGTCAAATGATTCAAACGGCCATTCATGAAACAGCGGTGACCTCCGAAGATGCTGTAATGAATGTTGAGGACGTAACAAGAACAATAGAAAGTCAACAAAAACAAGTAGACGATTTAACTCAAAAAACCCAAGAATTAATGGCCATAACAAATCAGCTGAATTCATTTGTGAAAAAATATAGAATATAAAATATCGAAAAGGAATAGGTATTTACGACGCAATTTTCGTTTAAGCGAAAGTTGCGTCGTTTTTTGTTTGAAAAAAGAATGAATTGATTTACGGACCTATTAAGAGATTTACGCTAAGAGTTACTCACAGCTTTAATCACATATCAACAATTTATTAACAAGTAATTAACATCTAACAGGAGGTTACCCACAAAGTTATCCACATATCAACAAACTAGTCGGAAAATTTAGATATTATTAATACCGTCTAGAAAGTGTCATTGATTAAGAAATTCACTAGTCTTGCAGCGTCTAGTTACTTTTTAAAATATATGTATTATTTTTAATAATTAGTCTTTTTGTGACAAAATCAATGATTAGAGTATTAATACGCCTTTATTTCGACAAAAAATGACAAAACCCAAGGAGTGACAGGCACCTGTCGTGATAATTAGGCTTATATCCTCTTTTTGATAAAGCTTTCGTCGTTAATAAAAACTTTATATCATCTAGCATATTTAATGCTTTTGAAAGTGGTAACCCGCTTTCAACTATCATTTTATAGTAAGAATTGACTTTAGCTAGGTAATCTTTTTCTCGATGTTCGTTTAGTAAATTTTCTATGTATTGTAAGTGGTCATTGTTAGTCGCCTGATTACTATCTTTGTTCTTGTATAAATTGTGTTCCATTAGTACTACTAAATCGTCGTTTTGTGAAACTTTATTATTTTACATAGCATTTGATACTTTTAATGTTTCATTTCTTTATTCAACATGATGCGGTTGCTAGTATAAATAACAATGAGTTCTGCGACGACTAGAGATTATCCAAATCTTTATAAGTGACATCGTTTATAAAATCGAAACATTTATACGCCTAGTTTTCATTTATACTTAAAGTGAATATAGGAGAAAGGGGGCTTTTTTGCATGGGAAAATATATCATTTTTTCAATCGCTATACTTGTTATCTTGATAAGCAGTGCTTGCTCCGCGAATAATGAAGAAATAATCATACCAATAAGTAAAGAAGTTTCAGAAACTAGTCCGATCGATCAGAAAATAGAAGAAGAGGAGATTTTAAGGTTTGTGATTCTTTCGAATGTCTCGATAAAAGAAACATATCGAACACATTACGGTTTTGTTCGTTTAGTTGAAGAAACTTTAGGAAAGTCCGTTGAAATCATTCAGAAAAAAACATATGACGAAGTTTTGCAAACTTTTGAAACTGGAAAAGTCGATTTAGGCTTTGTTTGTGGATATTTATCAGTCTTAGGTGATGAAAAAGGGATTATGGATAAGCTTGTTATGCCAATTGTAGATGGGGAGAGGAAATATACTTCTTATATTATTACGAAAAATACAGAAGAAATCAATTCACTATTTGATTTACAAGGTAAGAGTTTCGCGTTTTCCGATCCTTCATCTTTTTCAGGTTATTTAGTGCCGAAGCATTTGATTAAAACTGCAGGATTTGATTTTGACCAATTCTTTTCAAGTAGTTTTTTCACATATAGTCACGATCATTCGGTGGCCGCTGTTGCCAATGATCTTGTAGATGCAACCGCGATATACAGTACAAGCTATG
>SKOL01000322.1 GCA_007120055.1 Anaerobacillus sp. | reverse complement strand
GTAAGATCGGTCAGGCTGTTGGACGTGTTGCACAAGTCTTTGGTATGAATGTATTAGCCTATGATGCCTATAAAAATGAGGACCTTGAAAGTGATACGTTAAAATACGTAGAACTAGATGAACTATTAATGCAATCAGATGTAATAAGCTTACATTGTCCATTATTTGAAAGTACAAAAGGAATCATCAATAAAAATACTATTGATAAAATGAAAGAAGGAGTAATGTTAATCAACACATCTAGAGGGCCATTAATTGTTGAAGAGGATTTAGCCGAAGCGTTGAATAGCGGAAAAGTGGGTGGAGCCGCGTTAGATGTAGTTTCAACAGAACCAATAAAAAGTAATAATCCATTATTAGATGCTAAAAATTGTATCATCACACCGCATATTGCTTGGGCACCAAAAGAATCTAGACAGAGGTTACTTGACATTGCTGTAAATAATTTAGAAAAGTATGTACAGGGCAACCCTGAGAATGTTGTAAACAAATAAATTAAGCTGTGATATTTATCTGTTCTCTAGAGAATTTCTTCGAGAGGTAGAGCTTAATAAAAAAACCTTACTGTCAATGAAAGTGATAGTAAGGTTTTTTCTTCAATATTAAATGCTAAAAACAATTGACAATTACGTATCATGTAAGGAATAGTAATTAGTAAATATATGTTATGCGAGGTGGGATAAGGTGAAAATATTAAAAATCAATATGGGCGAATTAACAGTAGTTGAAGAGGAAGGGACACGTTACAAACGATTAGGTGGAAGAGCACTGACATCGAAAATTATTCACGATGAAGTCCCAGCCACGTGTCATCCTTTAGGAGCTCATAATAAACTAATTTTTGCCACAGGACTATTAACAGGTTCGGGTGCTTCAAGTGCTGATCGCTATTCAATTGGTGCGAAAAGTCCATTAACCGGTGGGATAAAAGAAAGTAATGCTGGCGGGATTTCCGGGTTAAATCTAGGGAAGTTAGGAATAAAAGCGTTAGTTTTTGAAAATATTCGCGACGATTTTAAAATTGTTCACCTTTCCAAAAATGGTGTGAAGTTTGAAGACGCTGAACCGATCATCGGTAAAGACTTAAGTGAAGCAGCTACTTGGTTACGAAACAAGTACGGAAAGCATGTGGCTGTTTGGCTTATTGGCGTTGCAGGAGAACAAAAAATGAACTTAGCAGCGATTGCCGGACAAGACAAAGATGGTCACCCGACGAGGTATAACGGTCGTGGTGGTTTAGGGGCAGTAGCTGGCTCAAAAGGAATAAAAGCGATCGTCCTTGATGCGAGTGATGTAGAAAAAAAACGACCAGAAGATAAAAATATGTTTAAAGATGCTTTGAAAACATATCATAGTTGGCTCATGGAAACACCTGGTACGGCGAAGGTACTTCCAGAGCTGGGTACAGCGTCTTTAGTTGAAACGACGAATGCTCTCGGAGCTCTTCCGACCCGAAATTTTTCAACTGGAGCGATTGAAGACTATAAAAATATTACTGGGGAAGCACTGCGAGAAACGATCGTCGAAAGAGGTGGTGAAGGTTCCCCGACACATGCTTGCATGCCTGGATGCATTATTCGCTGTTCGAACGTTTATGTAGATAAAGCTGGTAAAAGAAAGACAGGCCCGATAGAATACGAGAATATCGGCTTGCTCGGATCTAACCTTGATATAACGGACCTAGATGATATTGCTGAATTAAATCGCCTTTGTAACGAGTACGGAATAGATACGATTGAAACTGGTGGCGCTCTAGGAGTGTTAATGGCGCAAAATGTGATTTCTTTTGGAGATGCGAAAGGTGCAATTGGAGCATTGAAAGAAATTAAGGAAAGCACACCTCTCGGTAAAATTATCGGAAGTGGCGCAGAGATAATTGGGAAAATTTACGGTGAACCTCATGTTCCAACAGTTAAAGGGCAAACAATGCCTGCTTATGATCCACGGGCGGTAAAAGGTTTAGGCGTTACTTTTGCTACTTCTACGATGGGGGCAGACCATACAGCAGGTCAAACCGTAAGAGCACAAATCGATCACCATTCAGCAGAGGGGCAAGTCGAAGTTTCTAAAAATGCGCAGACTGTGAATACAATTTGGGATCACCTAGGCTTATGTATGTTTAGTTCTGGGGCTGTTAAAAATCGTTGGGATATCCTTGGAGATCTTGTTTCTGCTTATATAGGTGAAAAAATTACCGGTGAAAATATAGTAAATATCGCTAACGAAACGTTAAAAGTAGAGCATGCTTTTAATAGGAAAGCAGGATTTACAAAAGAAGACGATAAACTACCGGACTATTTTTATGAAGAAGAAAACAAAGCGAGTAAAACGGTATTTGACGTCCCACAAAAAGATGTGGAAACTATTGGAGTCCAAAGAGGTGACCTATAAAAGTAGGGGAAATTGGAAAGGTGATATCAGAACCGGTTTTTAAAATTGTTTTCATCAGTCGACGAATTAGCAATTGTAAAAGGAGTTAGTCCAAATGTTGTTAATTAAAGTAACGTCTTTTATACCTTACTTAGAAAATATACGTAGTGAATACCATTTGAACAAGCAAATAACGATCGAACAATTTGTTAATTCGCTAGGAATACAATGGGATGATGATGTGCTTGTAGTCGTTAATAAAGTTATCGTTACTGATAGGGCTTTAAAATTAAATGATGGTGCTCACGTTGAATTATTGATTCCGTTAGTCGGTGGTTAAGTTGTTTTACTATTATTAAACTAGGATGAAAGAGTCTGTCTAGTTAACTATACAAGAGGGGGAAGATTTATGAATTTTGTTACATTTATAAAAAATGAGTTGAGCAAAGTGGGAATTATGAGTAAGGACCTCCAACAAGTTATTGATTTAAAAGCTGCCCAAAATGGGTTGCTAGAAAAGAATACTATACCTCTCACAATGTTGGAGTTTTTAAAGAAGGGTGAGGAAATACTAGAAGATGTAAATGAAGTAATAGATATCTTACAAAAAGAAAGTATTCTTGAATATCAATATAATCTCAAGGATGTAAAAGTTTGTGCACCTATTCCAAGACCAGCAAAAAACGTATTTTGTGTAGGCAAAAACTATGCAGAGCACGCCATAGAAATGGGAAGTGTAGCAGACATTCCAGAACATCCGATGATTTTTTCAAAGACACCAACAACAGTCATTGGAAATAAAGAGGTAGTTTTAAATCACCGTAAAATTACCAAATGCCTTGATTATGAGGGAGAGTTAGTAGTAATTATAGGAAAAGAAGGAAAGGATATTCAACAAGATGATGCATTTGAATATGTGTTTGGCTATACGATTCTTAATGATATTACAGCTCGGGATAGACAAAAGAGACATAAACAATTTTTACTTGGTAAAAGTTTAGATACTTCATGTCCGATGGGGCCGTATATAGTACATAAAAGTGCAGTTCCTAACCCAGGTAACTTAAATATTGAAACGAAGGTAAATGGTGAAGTAAGACAATTGGCCAATACCGAACTATTCATCTTTGATATCCCAACAATTATTTCTGTGATTTCGGCTGGAACAACACTCGAACCAGGTGATATTATTGCAACCGGTACCCCTGCGGGTGTTGGAAAGGGTTTTAACCCTCCACGATATTTACAACCTGGTGATACAGTTGAGGTTTCTATTGAAGGTCTTGGTACACTAAGAAGTTATATCGAGCGAGTTAAATAATGAAGTGACAACGATATTATCACTGTTAACGATACCAGTTATTGCTTATATTTGAACTTTATTTATGTTTTAAAATATACCCTTGAAATTTAAAGAGAGAGTGAAAATAAGAATAAATTCAAAAGAAGGTATGAAAATACTATGTTAAATCGTTTGAATAGAATTTTAGAGAAATTTATGCCTTTACTAACACCAATGAGTGTAGTCATTGGTGTTATTTTAACTGTGTGGTTAACGCAGCTTACTTTTATAGTTCCGTGGATTTTTGCGTTTATGACTTTTTCTGGTAGCTTAAACGCTAATTTTTATGATTTGAAACGAGTATTTCTTCGTCCAAAGTCAATTTTTGTTTGCTTTTTTATTCTTCATGTTGTAATGCCTTTAATAGCACTTGGAGTCGGAAATTTATTCTTTCGAGGAGATCCTTATACAGTTACAGGACTAGTTTTATCATTCGTCATTCCAACGGGGATCATTAGTCTTATATGGGTATCGATTTATAAGGGAAATGTAGCTTTAACATTGTCTATTATTTTACTAAATACGATGTTATCTCCGTTAATTATAACCTATAGCTTAGAATTGCTAGTTGGCTCAAATATGCAAATTGATCAATGGGGGATGATGAGTGGGTTATTTTGGATGATTGTAGTTCCTTCAATTGTCGGGATGTTGATAAACCAACTCACAAAAGGGGGCGTGAAACAGTCATTAAGTCCAAAATTAGCTCCTTTTACTAAAATAGGTCTTGGATTAGTCGTAGCCATTAATAGTGCAGCTGTAGCCCCTTATTTAGCAGATGTTAGTTGGAAATTGATCTCAATAATTGTCACTGTTCTATTTTTAGCTGCTCTGGGTTATTTGATTGGATGGTTAGTGTCTAAGTTTATTTTTCATTGGAAATATGAAGATCTTGTTGCAGTAACATTTAATAGTGGTATGAGAAATATTAGCGCAGGAGCTGTTATTGCTATAACATTTTTTCCTCCGCAAGTATCAATACCAGTTATTTCATGTATGCTCATTCAACAATTATTAGCCTCTTGTTCTGGATATTTACTTAATCGTTTTTCTAAAAATGAATTAGAGCAGAAGGTCGTTAAAACTGGATAAAGTGAATATACTTCAAACAACAAAACTCGCGCTGATTTTGCACATGATATATGAATTCTGAGAATGATAATATTAAATTATTGATATTTATATTTGTTTACCATGTTATAATTTAATGGTAGAAATAGTAACTGGGTCTTATAAAAACAGTATTTTTTATTAAAAAATAAAATAATGTTTTATGGATAGAATTTGGTCTATAGCTCCAAGCTTTAGTAATGTAATTACTTTAATAATATACATATTCAGGATAAAAAAGGAGGGAAATCCTTGTACGACATCGCAATCATTGGTGCCGGAATTGTTGGCTTATCAACAGGCATGGCACTTCAAGAAAGATTTCCAGAATATAAGATTATTGTTATTGAAAAAGAAAAGGATGTCGCAATGCACCAAACCGGTCACAATAGTGGTGTGATCCATTCAGGTATTTATTATAAGCCGGGCAGCTTAAAGGCTCGCTTAGCTAAGAAAGGGAACGAGGAAGTGATTGCGTTTTGTGAGTGGCATGACATCGCTTATGACCGTTGTGGGAAAGTAATTGTTGCTACCCAGCAGAATGAATTACCTCTTTTACAAGCGTTGTACGAACGTGGTATTGAAAATGGATTAGATATAAAACGCTTGTCAAAACCACAATTAAAGGAAATCGAGCCCAATGTAGAGGGACTTGATGCCATCCACGTTCCTAGCACTGGCATAGTAAACTTCAAACAAATTGCCAAAACGTACGCTCGATTATTTAAAGAGCGAGGTGGTGACATTATGTTATCCACTGAAGTAACTGAGGTTTCTGATTTGAATAGTGGAAGTGAGATTACGACATCGCAAGGGATATTAAAAGCAAAAATAATCATCAATTGTGGTGGATTACATTGTGACCGTATCGCTCGTAAATCGAAGTTATTAACAGATTTGAGAATTGTTCCTTTTCGAGGCGAGTATTTTGAATTGAAAGAGGAGAAAAGATATTTGTGTAAAAATTTAATTTATCCCGTTCCCAATCCAGACTTTCCGTTTTTAGGTGTTCATTTTTCACGGATGATGGATGGGAGGGTTATGATAGGCCCTAATGCTGTACTTGGATTGAGAAGAGAAGGGTATAAAAAAACGGATATTCATTTAGGCGATCTTTCTGAAACATTAACATACCCAGGTTTTTGGCGGGTTGCAAGTAAAAATATGAAGGAAGGAATGAAAGAAATTGTCCGTTCAATAAGCAAAAAAGTGCTCGTAAAAGAGTTGCAGCGCTTTATCCCTGAAGTAGGCGAGGATGATCTTTTATCAGCCAAAGCAGGTGTACGCGCTCAAGCCCTCACTCGCAACGGAAAATTGATCGACGATTTTTACATGATTCATCATAAAAGAATGGTTCATGTCTTAAACGCCCCATCACCAGCGGCAACAGCAAGCTTAGAAATTGGGCGCTATATTGCTGGTGAAGTTAGTAAGACGCATCGGGCAGTGGAGTTAGTATAGATACTGGTAAATGTCGTGCATCAAAGCAGTGGAATGAAGCACGGTAATACCAGAAAAAGTAAAAACTGTGCATCAAAGCAGTGGGTTGAAGCACGGTAATACCAGAAAAAGTAAAAATCGTGCATCAAAGTAGCGGGTTGAAGCACGGTAATACCAGAAAAAGTAAAAACCGTGCATCAAAGTAGCGGGTTGATGCACGATAATACCATAAAAAGTAAAAATCGTGCATCAAAGCCTGCCTTTCAGTTCCCTCTCTACTTCACCATCAAATACTCCTCATCACACAACTCCCCTAACTGCTCCAACGCATATTGTGTAATCATTGGAAGATAGTCGCTGTTATCCCATACTGCAGAAATCGAACTGTAGAAGCTTTCGTTCTCCAAATCGATGGCTTTAATGTGTTGCGGAGGTAATAAACTGACCATATCGCTCGGCATGATCGTCACACCAATTCCTTTGGCGATAAGGTTTGCGATTGTCAAAAGTTCGGGCCCAACCGCTAATACTTTAGGAATAAACCCAGCAGATTGACAAACATGTTCTAGTAAAAAATATAGTGCTGGCGATTGTTTTTTATCAAAATGAATAAAACTCTCGTCCTTTAGTTTACTTAAATCTAACGAATGCTCTGAAGCGAGCGCATGCTGCGGAGAAACGACGAGTTGTAAAGGGTGTCTAGTGAACTCTACGAAATTAAGTTGGTCGTTGAGAAACTTTCTAGCATCAGTCGGCGTTCTAACTAGAGCGATGTTACATTCTTTTTCTTTGACCATTTCAATCGCATCTAGAGACGTTGTTTCTTTGATGTAAAACTCAATTCCCGGAAATTCTTCTTTCATCTTACATAATAATTCAGGTAATAAGTGGCTGGCTGCAGACGGCACAGTTGCTATTTTAATAGTTTTTTGTGGGACCATTTTTAATTGTTGCAACTCATCAACAACGTGCTCAATGTTTTTAAATGAATGAATAAGATTCTTGTATAAGTACTCGCCTTCTTCAGTAAGAGTTACACTTCTAGTTGTTCTTATTAGAAGTTTAAAGCCAAGTTGTTGCTCTAACAATGTAATTTGTTGACTTAATCCTGGTTGAGATATATGCAAATTACAAGCAGCATGACTAAAGTTTAAACATCGAGCAACTTCAAGAAAATAACGTAGTGCTAATAAGTTCATACGAGAGCATCCTTTCTTCTTAAATCCATTTATAATCCCACCTTATCAATCTATAACATTTCCGTATTTCTCTTATTTTTAACCCGGTGGTATGATTTAGCTAACAACAAAAACATACGTCGAAGGAGAGGAACAAAGTGAAACAAACAAAAGAAACAAAGCTGAACGTATTACATTTCGGACTAGGACCAATAGGGTTAGAAATAATGCAAAAAACGAGCGAAGTTCACCAGCTCAACATCGTAGCTGCTGTTGATATTGATCCCAACAAAATTGGTAAGGACATAGGAGAGTTAATAGGAACTGATGCAAAAGGTGTGAAAGTAATTGACCATTTAGACCAACTACCTGCAATGCCTAATGATGTCCCTAAAGTTGCAATCCATGCGACAGGTTCAAACTTAGAAAATGTTTGGCCACAAATAAAACAGTTACTTGATCACGGATATTCCGTTGTTTCAACTTGCGAAGAACTTTCTTATCCTTGGCATCGCTATCCGCAATTAGCAAAAGAAATGAATATATATGCCGAACAAAAAGGTTTAGCAGTAATCGGTACTGGTGTTAACCCTG
>SKOL01000738.1 GCA_007120055.1 Anaerobacillus sp. | reverse complement strand
CTTCCACACGTGTTTTTTTCATTTTAAGCCACCTCTTGTTTTAAAGTTTTATTTGATAATTAAATCATTCTATTCGGGGGATGATCTTTAACTAATTAAAATTTAAGATCAATATTACTCCAATATTTATTATATGAATTATTCTGTTAATAACTCAGAGAATAGATAAAAATATTATAAAACTAAAATACAATAGATGGCTAGTCTAAAGCTTTGTTTACATTTTTTAATAATGTACTCCTTTTCCTAACCATGAAGCCGATGCTTCAAATAATGTTTCGGAAACAGATGGGTGAGGATGAATCATTGATGCAAGTTCATCAACTGTTCCTTCTAAATGAATAAACGCTGAAGGTTCGCCAATCATTTCCGTTACATGAGGTCCAACCATGACTACTCCTAAAATTTAACCGTATTTTGTAGCAGCAATCAACTTTACAAATCCTTCTTTTTCATCTAATGCCAATGCTTTTCCATTTCCTATATGATCAACTCGAACAACTTTATAATCTATTGCTTTAGCTTTCGCTTCTGCTTCAGTCATCCCTACGCTAGCTACCTCTGGGCTTGTATAAACGCAACGAGGTACAACTTTATAATTTATCTTTTCTTGCCCACCTGCTGCATTTTCCGCAGCAACAAGTCCTTCGCTACTCGCAACATGAGCAAGTTGCCAATTTCCAATCATATCACCGATCGCAAAAATATTTGGAAGGTTCGTTTCCATTTTTTTATTCACTTTAACGAATGGGCCATCCATTTCTAACTGCAAATTTCCAGAAGCTGAAAGATTTGTCTTTCTACCTACTGATAACAAGACTTCATCAGTCATAATAATTTCTTCTTCACCAGATTTAGTTTCAACATGAACCTTCTGTTTTGATCCTTGTGCTTCGAATTTCGTAACCTTCGAGCTTGTTAACAGCCTAACTCCCTTTTTCTTCAATGACTTTGCTAGAAGTGCTGAAGCATCAGGATCTTCACTAGGAATTACCCGATCTTCCATTTCAATTACTGTTACATTTACATTTAAACTTGAGAAAATACAAGCAAATTCAACACCTATAATGCCACCACCAACGATCACAATCGATTCTGGAATTGCTGAAATATCAAAAATCGTGTCACTTGTATGATAAGAGATCTCAGAAACTCCTGGAATAGGTGGTACAATTGGTGATGACCCTGTTGCTAAGATAATCTTCTCAGCAGCGATTATTTCTGTTTTTTCTTCCATTTGTATCACAATTTCTTGATTCGGTTGAACAGTTCCTAATCCTTGATAAACATCAATCTTGCCTTGTTTTAAAAGGTAGCTTATTCCAGTACGCAACCGTTTAATTACTTGATCTTTTCTTTTCAGCATTTTTTCTAGTGAAAACGTAACAGGACCGGTTTCAATGCCCCAGCTCTTTGCTGTTTCTATATTTTCAATTATTTCTGCATGCCTTAACAAAGTTTTCGATGGAATACACCCTTTGTTTAAGCAAGTACCACCAAGGTCTTGCGCTTCGATAAGGGCAACCTTTTTACCTAATTTGGAAGCTCTAAGGGCTGCAACATAGCCGCCAGGGCCGCCACCAATTACAACTACTTCATACTTATTCAATATTATCTACTCCTTAAATGAGAAGTTCAAACGGCATTTCTAATGCAGTTTTTAGGTCTGTTAAAAATGCAGCTGCAGGTGCTCCATCAATCGTCCGATGGTCAAACGATAAGCTTAAGCTCATCATTGGTCTTAATTCAATAGATCCATTGATCCCCACAGGTTTTTCATTGATTCGACCTACACCTAAGATGGCTGTTTCTGGTTTGTTAATAATTGGTGTGAACGCATCAATTGCATACATACCTAGATTACTAATAGTGAATGTACCACCTGTCATTTGATCTGGTTTTAATTTGCCTTCTCGAGCTGCTTTTCCTAACGTTTTGCATTCTTCCGTTAATGCGGCAAGACCTTTTTGTTCGGCTTCGTTCACTACCGGCACTACTAAGCCGTTATCAATAGCAACAGCTAAACCAATATTAATCTTATCGTTTAAAATAATTTCATCACCTTGTAAGGAAGCATTTACATTTGGATGGTTCTTTAAAGTTTTGGCAACTGCTTTAATGATAATTTCAGTGTAAGATAGACGGTAACCAGTTTGCTTTTCAATTTTCCCTAGTATTTGCTTACGAATTTCAATTACTTTTGACATATCAACTTCTGTCGTTAATGTTACATGTGGTACAGTAGTTACACTCTCGAGCATTCGCTTCCCAACAATTTTACGTAGCCCCTCTAGCTTAATTTTACGTTGTGCCGGTACTTCTGTTTGTTTTTGAATTCCAACTTGGTCTACATCGGAACGATAAATTTTTCCGTTAGCCCCAGTACCACTTATAGTTGCAAGATCTACACCTACTGAATGAGCAACTTTTTTCGCAAGTGGTGTAGCTTTAGGTGCTACCTCTGATTTGATAAATGCTTCAACGTCAGCAACATGTATGCGGCCATTTAGTCCAGATCCAGGAACCGCTGCTAATTCAATTTCATTTACTTTTGCTGATTTTCGTGCAGCTGGAGTTGCTCGTTGCTTTTCACCATTCTCAAGGGTTGGCTGCGTTACATTGTCGATCACATCTTCCGCAACTACTTCCTCTTTTTCAGAATCGTCATTCGATGTATCTGTTGAACCTGAAACACCCGGCGGTGAATCTGGAACTACTTCATCTGGGTTGCCGATAAAACCAACTACATGGTTAACCTCTACCTCAGCATCTTCATCAAAGTAACATTTTAAAAGAGTACCCGCTTCATAAGCCTCAACTTCAATATTGATTTTATCTGTCATGATTTCAAATAATGGTTCACCGACTTCGACAGTTTCGCCCTCTTTTTTGAACCACTGGAGTAGCGTTCCAACCTGCATCGTACTACTCAGTTTGGGCATGAATATTTCTTTAGCCATTCGCTTTCTCCTCCTATACTCGGTTCAACGTTTCTTTTACTGCCTGAATAATATCTGGTACTTGTGGAATAGCTGCTTTTTCTAATTCAGGATTATATGGAATCGGTACTGCTTTTCCACCTAAGCGTTTAATCGGTGCATCTAAATAATCGAATGCTTCACTTTCAGCAATCATACTAGCAATTTCGCCACCATAGCCACCGCGTTTAACAGCCTCATGAACAACTACTAATCTACCAGTCTTTCTCACTGATTTTACGATCGTTTCTTCATCCAATGGAACAAGTGTACGTGGGTCAATTATTTCTACGCTAATACCTTCTTTTTCAAGTTCAACTGCTGCTTCTAACGCTTTATGGACCATAATCGCTGTTGCAACAATCGTAACATCCTTACCTTCTCGTTTTACATCAGCAACTCCTAGTGGAATTGAATATTGGTCTTCAGGTACATGACCTTTTGTTCTATAAAGTAACTTATGTTCGTAAAAGATTACTGGATTATCATCCTCTATAGCAGCTTTCAACAATCCTTTTACATCGTAAGCTGTTGATGGTTGAACTACTTTTAATCCAGGAATGTGAGCCATCCATGCCTCTAAGTTTTGTGAATGTTGCGCTGCAGCTCCAGTACCAGATCCCGCTGGTGTACGTAGTACCATTGGTACCTTGCCTTTACCCCCAAACATATAACGAGTTTTCGCTGCCTGGTTTACTAATTGATCTGTAGCAATTGTAATGAAGTCTGAAAATTGAATTTCTAAGATTGGGCGCAAACCAGTTAATGCAGCGCCAACAGCAGCTCCAGAAATAGCCGCTTCTGAAATCGGAGTGTTACGAACTCGCTCAGGTCCAAATTCTTCGATCATCCCACGAGTAACACCGAAAGCTCCACCATAAACACCAATATCTTCTCCAAGAATAAACACATCGCTATTATTTCTCATTTCTTGACTCATTGCTTCTCTTACTGCTTCTAAATACGTAATTTCCCTCATGTTTAATTCACCTCAAATTCCCGCCTATGCGTATATATCTTCCATTAATGTATCTAGAGTTGGTTGTGGACTATTTTCAGCAAAAATTACTGCAGCTTCAATTTCTTTTTTAGCTTCCTCCTGAAGAAAATCTGCCTTTTCACTAGTTAAAATCCCCTCTTCGATAAGAAGGTTACGGAATCGTGCAATTGGATCTTTTTCTCGCCATTCTTTTTCTTCTTCTCTTGTTCGATATTTCTTCGCATCACTTTTCGAATGACCTTTCCAGCGATACGTTTTTGCTTCTATTAAACTAGGTCCTTCACCTCGTCGAGCTCTCTCGACTGCTTCATCAACGTCATTCATCACGGCAATAACGTCATTACCATCAACTACTTTTCCAGGAATGCCATAACCTACTGCACGATCAGCAATATTTTCGACATTAACCATATCTTTTACCGAACCTGACATACCGTATTGATTATTCTCACAAATAAAGACAACTGGTAAATTCCAAACAGATGCTAGATTCACAGCTTCATGGAAACTTCCCTCGTTTGACGCACCATCTCCAAAAAAGCATAAAACTACGTAGCCTTCATTTTTCATTTTTGAAGTTAAAGCTGCACCCACAGCAAGTGGTAAATTCCCGCCAACAATTCCGTTAGCGCCTAAATTACCTTTTTCCACGTCAGCAATATGCATTGAACCGCCTTTACCTTTACAATAGCCTGTAGTTCTACCAAATAGTTCAGCCATCATTTTATTTACTTCGGCACCTTTAGCGATACAGTGACCATGGCCACGATGAGTACTAATAATTTTATCTTTATCTTCAATCACCGCACACGCTCCAGCAGCCGAAGCTTCCTGACCTACACAAAGGTGAGTCGTTCCGTGGATCATTCCTTTAGCAAAAAATTCATCTACCTTTTCTTCAAAATAACGAATTGACCACATTTGTTTAAATAATTCCGTTAATTTTTCGTCAGAAATCTTGGATGGTACTTTTACAGTTTTCAACACTTCAATTCCTCCTCTATTACCTCAAATAATCTATACCGATTATTTTTAACTAATATAAATAATAAATATAATCATCTAGTGTATTTAAATTTTTACCTTTTCTTGGTGTTTTTGAAAAAACATCTCGTCTTGCATTTTGCGCAAGCGCCAAATGGTAGATTCTTTTGTTTGAACCACATCATCATATTTAATAATTTCACCTTTTTTAACTGATCGTTTCATTTGAACATTCGAATCTACTAATCCTAACGGAAGTGCACCTTGCGCATTTGCAGTATCTGCTTTTAGTATTGTTCCGTAAACTGTATAGCCACCGATACTATCCAAAAACTCACCTGCAGCTATATCTTTCTTAGCAACTGTTGCTGTTTCTGCTTGTAACCCATACCAAGGAGCGATTGTTGGCTCATTGTAAATATAAGCTCTTGCTACTGATAGAGGTGTTTCTAAGCTACATAAATGGTAAGGACGATATAAAACATAATTTGGTCCATCTCCCATACTTAAATAACTCATCTCGTGATTTACTTCAGGTTTATCAGAAGTAACAATTGCAAAGACTCCCGGAGCAATACCGTTTACAAAATCTACTATTTTTTTATTTTCTAAGACTCCACCATTTTCTCGTGACATAAAAATATCAGGGAGTTCTTTTACAGTTCCTGTTACACCATGCATTCCTGGCTTATCTGGCAAAAATCCAGTAGCGTTAGCTACAGCTGTCATTTCAACCATTGTTTTCGTTCCATCTTGGAAAGAAGCAACCATTTTAGGACTAGCACCTTTTTTAGCTGCTACTTCTGCCACAGTCGTTGGGTTTGCTTCATAATTTAGCGGATTATTTTTCCCTTTACCTAATGCTACAACCTCAAAACCTAGTGCCGTAGCAAAGTCATAAATCTCCATGATACTACCAGGTTCATCTCCAGCTGAACCTGTATAAACGACACCACAAGTTTCAGCTAATTTATTTAATAACGGGCCAACTGTTACATCAGCTTCTACATTTAACATAACAATATGTTTCTTATTAAGAATAGAATCCCAAGCGACTTTGGCACCGATGTTAGGGACTCCAGTTGCATCAACTACTACATCTACTTCAGGTAAACTAGTTACAATTTCCATGTCTGTTGTCGCCACAACTTTATTTGAATGAATAGCTGCACTCGCTTCTAAGGTACAGTCAGTTGAAACGATGTTATCTTTAGAAAGCCCTGAATTAAGATATGCATTCGTAACATTTTCTATTGCAAGATCTGCTGTAACAACAACTCGCATCCCATTCATACTCTCAATTTGGGAAATTAAACCTCTTCCCATCTGCCCTGCCCCAATTAATCCAACTCGGATAATCTCGCCCTTCTTTTGCAATTCCTCAAGTTTCCGATTAATTCCTAACATTAATTATCACTCCTCGATTTTAATTTTACATATGTTACTATAAATTAAATTTGATTTCCCTTTTTCAAAAATAAAAACCTAGTTTATTATTACATTCCCCTTTTATATCCGTTTTTACATATGTTACTTTGTGTAACATATGTAAAATTATATAACCTTATCGCTTTCCATGTCAATAGATTCGGAATAAATATTCTGATATTTTATTTTAATAAAAAAATTCGAACCATTACGATTCGAATTTTTTGTATTAATATAGTTAAACAACTCCAATTCATTTTAAAAGGGGAGACTATTCAGGGGAGAATAGAGTTTTTTATTTATAACTTATTGGAGTTACCTATTCAGCATAAATTCACAAAGGAGATTCGCTAGCCTATCCTCAGCTTCTAAAGCCAGACTGTGCCCACACTCCTCAAATACCTCTGAACGCTCGACTTTTTCAGCAGCTTTGAGCATTTGCCCCTCAACCAACTCACCGAAAAATTCAGGAGCACCAATTGTTAAGATAGGTAACGTAAGCTTTGTTTTTAAAAGTTCTTCGTTAATCCTCGCATTTTTAAATCCAGCGCGATATGTTTCTAGACAGCCTCTTAAACCACCCGGAGCTACTAATTTCGAAATCCACTCATCAATAGCTTCTTTCGTAATTGCATTCGGATTCCAAGTTTCCGCCTTAATCCAAAACTCCCAAAATTCGCGCTCATGGCCGCTAATTAACATCTCAGGAAGATGAGGGATCCAGAAAAACGGAATATGCCACACCCATACACCATTGAGATTAAATTGCGCTGATACATTTTCTGGGGTAAAGTTCGACCACTCCTCTAAGCCCTGACCTGATAGAAGCATTTCTGCAAATGAGAGAGTTTTTACTCTTTCACGATAACTTGCAGCTAGAGCGTACGCAAATTCCGCGCCACGATCTTCGCCGTGAACATGAAATTGTTCATAACCAAGGACAGTCATTAGTTCAGCCATATCTTTTGCATTTGTTAATGAATCGTAACCTTCATCTACAGGTGGCTTGTCAGTATCTCCAAAACCACGAAGATCAGGAGCAACTACAGTAAAATGTTCAGTTAATAATGGAATAAGCTTATACCAATAATAGTGAGTTTTTGGTGTACCATGAATTAATAATAACGGTTCTCCTTGACCTGCTGTAACATAGTGCATGCGAATTCCATTAACACGAGCTCTTCCATGTTTAACCGGGTTCCCATTGTGATCGTAAATTTCTGCCATTATAAACATCTCCTTTTTTTAAGTTCTCTTAGGTTTTTTTCCAAAAGCTACAGCTAATATTATAATAGCTCCCGCTACCATCATTTGTTGGCTAACATCCAATCCATAGATGATTAAACCGTTATTCATTGTTCCAATTAGTAGAGCACCAACAAATGTACCTATGATTGTCCCTTTCCCACCAAACAAACTCGTTCCACCTAGGATAACCGCTGCAATTACTAATAATTCAGCTCCAGTTCCGAAGTTAAAACGTGCTGTTTGCATCATTCCAGCATATAACATACCAGCTATAGATGCAGCAAAGCCAGAAATTAGAAAACAATAAAATTTAATTTTTAACATGCTAAAAAGTTTTCAGCTTTAAATAATAAAATAAATAAAAATCCTGATTTTTATTTTTGTGTCAACTCTAATTATTTATTAGTTCTGAAAT
>SKOL01000212.1 GCA_007120055.1 Anaerobacillus sp. | reverse complement strand
CAAGTATCCTAGTTGCTACAATAATGTTACAGTATTATTTCATCAGACATTTATTTTGTCTATAGAACAAACAAGTGAGGCGACAGCAATGGATAAACAGTCAAACATCCCTTATGAAGCTATGGGTGGGAAAGAAGTTTTAGATGAGCTAGTAGAAACGTTTTACAACAAAGTAGAGCAACATCCACTACTAGCTCCCATATTCCCTGATGACTTAACAGAAACAATTAGAAAGCAAAAACAGTTTTTAACACAATTTCTTGGGGGGCCACAATTATATTCTAATGAACATGGTCATCCTATGCTAAGAGCTCGACACATGCCTTTTACGATCACCGAAGAAAGAGCAGAAGCTTGGCTTGAATGTATGCGTAGTGCTATGGATGAAGTGAATTTAGAAGGTCCTTTACGTGAATATATTTTTGAACGCTTAACTCAAACAGCTAACCATATGGTTAATGAGTGAATTTCATAATTACCAAAAATGAGCCATATCACGCAATATATAGTTTACGAATGGTTTTGACGTAACTATATATTGATCTTAGTGGCGAGAATAATGAATTATGAAATTCATTGAAGTAATTAATATTTATAAAAGTCTTACACTAAAAGTGAATATTACTATAAGCGCGCCTTACTAATATGGAAAGGAGGGATCTAATTGTCGTGTAATGAGTCTAATTCAAGAAATAAAGATGATATAGAACTTTGTGAATGTAGCGATGATGATACAGGCCTTTGTGGTTGTGACGATCAAGATAGCAACCATCCTAAAGAAAATAAAAAGCCATTAGAAATCTACACTTTTGTTGATCCCCTCTGTCCCGAGTGTTGGGCTCTGGAGCCAATTTTAAAGAAATTAAAAATGTATTATGGAAACTACTTCAAAATTCGTTATTTAATTGGTGGAAAACTACAATGTTGTAAAGAGAAGAAATCGAATAAAGATTTGGCCCAATCATGGGAGAAAACCGCTAGTAGGACAGGAATGTCTTGTGACGGTGACCTTTGGCTAGAAAACCCGATATCTACTCCGTTTGCCGCTTCAATTTCTATAAAAGCTGCAGAGCTTCAAGGTAAACTAATCGGGATAAAATATTTAAGAAAACTACGCGAAGTATTGTTTTTAAATAAACAAAATATAGAAGATGAAAATGTATTAATCGAATGTGCACAAAACATCGAGGGTCTTGATATTAAAGAATTTAAAGAAGACCTTCAATCTGAAGGAGCCGTTAAAGCATTACAGTGTGATCTGAAAACAACGAAAGAAATGAGCGTTGAATACTTCCCTACTATCGTTGTTTTTAATGACAACTTTGAAGATGAAGGACTTATGGTTCCCGGACTGTACGATTTTGATGTTTATGTAAATGTCCTTGAGCAAATGTTAAACGAAGAACCAAAAAAATCTTCACCAATGTTTCTCGAAGACTTTTTAAAAGAGTACTCATTTGTCGCTTCGAAGGAAATAGCTGTAGTTTACGATTTAACCATTGAGGAAGTCGAAAAAGAAATGAAAAAATTAGTTTTACGTCAAATAGTTGAACGGGTTCCCGTTAAGTATGGAACTTTTTGGCGCTATATCGGTTAGTTTTAATGTAAAAAAAGCTAGGTTGGGGAGACCTAGCTTTTTTACGTACTTCGTAATAAATACAACATTATCGTTACTTCATTTTTATAAGGGGTGTGATTATATTCACATAACTTAGGGGGAGATATGTGATCTCTTTCACATTTATAATTTACCAAATATATTCTCTTTTTTCAATACACTTGTGAATTAGTTCACAAATCTTTCACCAATGTAAATGTAGGAATAACTTGTACAAGTTTTTCATAGTTATTAATAAAAGTACAAGCACTACATTCTACCTAAGTACTACCTACGCTATGTGAGAAATGGCAAAATATCACTTAGACTAAGTTATTACTAAACGAAAGAAAACGATGGAGGGGACAAAATTGTATCATGTAATGTTTTTAATTGGCCTACTTTTCATCTTTATTACCTTTTGGATCTTTATTTTAAGCTTACTTAATTTCTTCCCACTCTGGCTATCTTCGCCTTTACTGCTTGCCTCGATTGTTTTCACAATACATTGCTTTAATGAAAAAAGAAGATTTCGCGGATTTTCATAAGAAAAGCGCAAGGCGCCCGCCTATCGGCGAAAACCGGTGGAAGACCTTCCCGTAGCGGTCAGGTTTTAGACCGCAAGGGAAGGTCTGAAGCGGTCGAGCCGATGGCGCCTGGAGCTAGACAATAAGAAAAGCGCAAGCGTCTTGGTAAGCTTCGACAAGCGTTGGAGGGCCAGAATTTGTTTAATTTTATATTAAAATAAGAGGCTGTCGCTAAGGACAACCTCTTTACTTTTACTCTTCAAACAGTAATTGTTCCATTTCATTGAGTGTTTCCTCGAATACAGCTAATGCTTCTTTAATTGGATCAGCACTTGTCATGTCAACACCGGCACGTTTTAACACTTCAATCGGATAATCCGAGCTACCTGCTTTTAAGAAGTCAATATAACGAGTAACTGCCGGCTCACCTTCTTCGAGAATTTGCTTCGATAGTGCTGTAGCCGCACTGTAACCTGTCGCATATTGGTAAACATAGAAGTTGTAATAAAAATGTGGAATTCGAGCCCACTCTAATCCAATCTCCTCATCAATAACGATATCTTCACCAAAGTATTTTTGATTTAATTCATAATATGTTTTCGTTAATAGCTCTGGCGTCAACGGTTCACCATTTGCTGCTTTTTCATGAATTAACTTTTCAAATTCAGCAAACATCGTTTGACGGAATACCGTCCCTCTAAATCCTTCTAAGAAATGATTCAGTAAGTATAGCTTCTTCTTTTTATCTTCCGTTACTTTTAATAAGTAATCGTTTAATAATGCTTCATTACACGTCGATGCAACTTCAGCAACGAAAATCGAGTAACCTGAATAGTGATACGGCTGTGTCTTTCTTGAGTAATAACTATGAACAGAATGGCCAAATTCATGAGCCAAAGTAAATAAGTTATTAACGTTATCTTGCCAGTTCATAAGGATATACGGCATTGTGCCATACGTTCCTGATGAATAAGCACCACTGCGTTTGCCGACATTTTCTTCAATGTCAACCCAACGTTTTTCAAAGCCTTCTTTAATAATATTAACGTACTCTTCCCCTAATGGCTCAACACCTTTGATGACAAGGTCTTGCGCTTCTTCATAAGGAACTTCCATTTTTACATCTTTAACGATAGGTGTATACAAATCGTACATATGAATTTCATCGAGACCTAACGCTTTTTTACGTAATGCAACATAGCGGTGTAAAAGATGTAAATGATCATTCACCGTGTCAACGAGTTGATCATAAACAACTTCTGGAATATTATTATTGTCTAATGCTGCTTGGCGAGCCGATTCGTAATTTCTAATTTTTGCATTAAATAAGTTTTTCTTAACATTGCCACCTAACGTACTGCTAAGTGTATTTTTAAACTTACCATACGTCTCAAAAACAGCTTTAAAAGCATCTTCTCTCACTCGACGATCGCTGCTTTCTAAAAAGCGAATGTAACGTCCGTGAGTTACTTCGATGTCTTCACCGTTCTCATCTTTAATTGTCGGAAACTTTAAATCGGCATTATTGAGCATTCCAAACGTATTTGCTGGTGTAGCTGTTACTTCACTTACTTGAGCAAGAAGTGCTTCTTCTTTCTCACTAAGAACGTGCGGACGCTGACGATTTGTTTCATCCAACGCATGCTTGTATGTTTTTAAATCATCATTTTCAGCTACAAATTCGTTAATTTTCTCTTCCGGAATACTTAATAACTCCGGAATGATAAACGAAGCGATATTACTAAACTGTGTTGACAAATTAGCTGCTCGATCGTTTAAGCCTTGATAAAATGAATTCGTCGTATCTGAATCACTTTTTAAGTGAGCATATACGTAAAGTTTCCCTAAACGCATACTTACTTCATTTTGAAACTTCAAGCATTCATATAGTTTCTCACTACTAGTTGCTAATTGGCCTTTATACTGTTGTAATTTAGGCATTTCTTCTTTTACTTCTTTAAATTCTTTTTCCCATTCTTCATCCGTAGAAAAAATATCTTCTACATCCCATGTTCTTTCAACTGGGATTTCTTCACGCTTTGGAAGTTGTTTTGATTTCTTTGTTTCTTCCAACATAAGCACCTCCATTTTTCTTAAATAAAGCTTGGCTTATCTTTTTCACGAAAGCCTTAGTCTTCTTATACTGTCAGTCCTATTAACAGATCATTCTGATAGTATAAAACAAACGTATTCAAACTATATTGTTCGTTACTATATAGAAATAATCCTTTTTATTTCAGAAAAAATATTACTGTTTTCGAAATAATTTACGATTTACTCATCACCACCTAATATGTAAAAGGAGGGCAATCTTCTTCACTTCACTGTAAAACTCTAACGACTTTTAGAGGCTCGTTCAGAAAATTGCCCTCCTTTTTTCATACAAAACTCTCATGACGATTATTCGTCTCAGTCTACTAAGTAAAAGAACGAGCGATTTTTTAATAAAACCGTCTTATTCACCTCTTTGTCAATTTCTATCGCTTCATCAAATGTCTTTGGCATTTTTACATCATTCATTTTTATAAACACATCACTCCCATCTTTAGTTAAAAGTATATTGAGTTCACATAGAAGTAATAAGTAACTCTTTAACGCAGCATTTTCACTTCCCGCTTTTTTTAGAGGAAGAAGGCGTAAATGGAAAACCCCTTTTCTTACAAGTACTTGAAACGCTCTTTTTACTAGCTTAAAGTGGAACTTACTATGTTTTTCTCTCTGATTAACAAAAATTTCTAAAATCCAGCTTTGCCACACGTAAGTTGGCGTTTCGATAAATTCATGAAAAGGGACTGGTACTCCTGCTTCGGAAGGAAATAATGTGTACGGAATTCCTTTATTCAAATATAAACTTCTAAGAAAATGTTGTGCCTCACTTAAATGTCTCCTATAAGTTCGCCACATTCTTTTTGTAGAAAGCCACGTATCCGATTGCGTTTGTACACTTGTGGTTTGAAAGATTGTATGAAAGAAAAACTTATTTAGTGGATAAAATGTCGGAGTGCAAATGGATCGGTTTGCTGATAAGGCAAGGATGTTATTTAATTTAATAAATATTTTATTTTCAGGGCAAAAAGCAATAAGTTGGGAATGGTCTTTCTGATCATGGGGGTTTAAAGTAAATAGCCAATGGAAACTGTTCAATTGGAAGAGGTTCGTTTTAATTCGCTGTATTTGGTTTCCGCCTAATATCCAGATAGGTATGTAACTATGATCTTGATAGTTTTTCGTTCTTTTCATGAAAATTTGATGAGGTATTTTCGCACATTGAAATTCAATCGCAAAACGCCTCTCTCCGATGTGTACTAATAAATCAGGTCTTTGTTTAAGTTGTGGTAAATACGGTTCAAGCTCTACATGTAATTGTTGTGACATAAACCAATCATATAATAACTTTTTCCCTTCAATATGGTACGGTGTTTCACCTTCAAGAAAGTCATTACAAGTTTCTTTTTTCTTATGCGCAAAATGCCATGCTTGCTTTTCCCCTAACTTTAAAATAACTTCCCGTTGACATGCAGGACAGTAAAACTGCTCTTCTTTCCTTAGTTGTAAGAGTGTTTCTCTTTTTACATCTTTACGATATAAAGAAATAAAAGTGCCATCACTAATGGTTGCTACAAGCAACGAAACTCCCTCCTTTAGTTTATTTAGGTGCCCAAATGTAAACTTACCATAGACAATCAGAAAGTATAGAGCACTTAGTACTCCAACTATATTTTATGCCTAGAGGTTCATCACTTTTTTGGACACCTCTCTTAATGATTAAAGTAACGGTGACATTAACCTTGAAGTCGATTCTATCACCCTTTTGAATAGCGGTCTTTTCTTAAACTTTTCATAACTAATAACGGTAGAGTGCTCCATATCGTATATATAATCACTTACAAGCGTATGAACACTTTTTGTTTTATACAAAAAGGCATTCACTTCAAAGTTTAAATGGAAGCTTCTCATATCCATATTCGCTGTACCAATAGAGGCAATTTCATTATCGACAATCAAAAGTTTGCTGTGCATAAAGCCACGGTTATATTCATAAATTTTCACGCCTGCCTCTAACAACTCTGGAAAATATGAACGCGAAGCATAAAATACAATTCGTTTATCAGGTCGGTTAGGTACTAAAATACGAACATCTACACCGCTTAAAGCAGCAATTTTTAACGCCGACAATATATCATCATCAGGAATAAAATACGGTGAAGCGATCCAAATCGATTTTTTTGAGGAAGTAATCATTGAGAAAAATAATTTTTTTATTACTTCCCAACGAGTATCTGGTCCACTAGCAATCATTTGGACCCCACCTAATTGCTGTTGCTTAGGAAGTTCTGGAGATAGATAACTTTGTTTTAACAACGTTTCTCTCGTCATATAATACCAGTCTCTTAAGAAAATAAGCTGTAGTGAACGTACCGCTTCTCCTTGTACGTATAAATGTGTATCTCGCCAATGACCGAAGTATTGATTCTTACCTAAATATTCATCACCAATATTCAATCCACCGACCAATGCTACTTTTGCATCAACAATAATAATTTTCCGATGGTTTCGATAGTTAATTTTATGGTTTAAGAAAGGCATTTTTACAGGAGCAAAAGCAACCATTTCTACCCCAGCATCGCTTAGTTGCTTTACGTAAGACTTTGAAAGTTGGAAACAGCCTACAGCATCATAAAGAAAACGAACTTGCACTCCTGCTTTTGCTTTTTCTATCAAAATTTCTTTAATCTCGTTTCCGATTTCATCATTGCGAACGATATAATATTCCATATGAATGTGATTCGTTGCATCTTCCAAAGCTTTTAAAATATGGGTAAACGTTTCTTTTCCATCCGTTAACACTTTTGTTTCTGTAGCAAAGGATATTGGGTTATTAGCTAAGCGGTGCGCGAGGCGAAAAAGAAGTTGTTGATCTTCGCCCATTTTACTTAACTCTTTTTCATTAAGATGCTTACTACCTTCAATACTATCTAATGCTTGTTCATCCATAATTGCCTTTTTCGTAAATGTTTTCATTTTACGATGATTTTGACCAAACATTAAGTAGAAGAAGAAGCCTAATACGGGGAAAATGGCGAGAACCATTAACCATGTGACCGTTTTAGATGGATGACGATTTTCTAGGAAGATGACAATGGCAATAAAAAAAGCAGATAATGAAAAAAGAAAAGTAATCGCTCCGACGATCCATCCTTCCCAGTAATCTTTCGTTATGTATAAAATTGTTCCTACGATACTTAAAAAAAGTAAAACTTGTAGTTTCTTTTTCATAAATTTACCCCTCATAAGAAAAGCGCAAGGCGCCTTGGTAAGCTTCGACAAGCGTTGGAGGGCCGGCAATGTTTTGCCTCCTCTTCGATTTCCCCTTATGAATAGGCAAATCTTGATGGATCGAAACGCTCGAAAAGCTAGGCGCTGCTCCTGCGGTTACTCGTCGCAAAACTCCACTGTAGCATTTTCAGTGAAGAGTCTTGGAGCTAGACAGTTCCTAAAATTTTTTATACTTTCTTATCTTTAGAAAAAAGGACCACCACTTCCTCAAAAGATAAATTCAATCAATGAGACCTTCATATAAAGAGGTGTTCATAATGTATCTTTTCAAGGAAGTGCAGCCCCCTTTGATTACGTACATATCAAGTTATTTGTCAAACATTTCCCGTAAATTTTGTAGCGCTTTGTCTCCTATAATTTCTTTACCGTATTCTTGAATTCGGTGGATAGACACTTCAGATTCAAAACCAAATTCTAAAATCTGACTTAAAATATCATCTTGTTCATCCTCCGCAAATTCATCTGTAAACATTACAAATAAATAGTAATTACCTTCGAAGTGATAAAGAGCATCTTCAAAGCCCTTAATTTCAATTCCATAACTTAAAGAAATAATATCCTCAAAATCATTAAACCCAATAACGAGATCTAATAGCTCAGGCTCT
>SKOL01000728.1 GCA_007120055.1 Anaerobacillus sp. | reverse complement strand
CAAATGTGTACTTTTTTTATTATCCTTGTTTTATCAATGGGGTCGATTCAAAATCCATATACAACAAATTACATACAAGAGCTTAAAAGAGACAGTCAGGCGGTAGCAACGTTTAACGATCCTCTATTTATGGAATTACAACAATATGCGGATCAAAAAAAGGTAGCTCCTATTAATGCTAAAGTTGATAAAGTGTGGAAAGCGATACCAGGACTTAATGGACTTGAAATTGATATTGAAGCTTCATACGAAAAGATGAGAAAAGATGGTACTTTTTTAGAAAGAAAACTAGTGTATAAAGAAACGCCACCTGAAGTTCATTTAAGTGACTTACCACCTTCGCCAATCTATCGTGGAAATCCAGAAAAGCCAATGGTTACATTACTTGTAAATGTCGCTTGGGGGAATGAGTACCTACCGTCAATGTTAAAGATCATGAATGCACATAGTGTAAAATCGACCTTTTTTTTAGATGGTTCATGGACGAAAAAAAATCCTACTTTAGCAAAAATGATTGTCGATGAAGGTCATGAAATTGGTAATCATGCTTATTCACATCCGGATCTAAAAAAATTAACGAACGCAAGAATTAAAGATGAAATAAGTAAAACGAATGAAGTTATCCACGCAACGTTGGATATTAAACCAAAATGGTTTGCACCGCCAAGTGGAAGTTACCGGCAAGATGTCGTTGATATTGCAAGAGATATGGATATGTATACGATCCTTTGGACATTGGATACTGTCGATTGGCGAAACCCTGAACCATCGGCCATGGCAAATCGAGTTTTACAAAAAGTAGAGCCAGGCTCGATGATATTAATGCATCCGACAGCGAGTGCTACCGGAGGGTTGGAGCAACTAATAAAAGGTTTAAAAGCGAAGGGGTACCAAATAAGTACAGTATCGAACCTTCTTAGTGAAGAAAGAACGACGACGACTAATGAGTTCCCCGAAGCATATTGAGATATTAGGAGGAAAAATAGATTGATACAAAAGTTTGAAACTCCAGATGGTTTACGAATCGTTTTAGAAAAAATTCCTACAGTTAGATCGGTTTCGATCGGTATTTGGATTGGTACGGGTTCACGTTTTGAAGATAAAGAAGTGAACGGGGTCTCCCATTTCTTAGAGCATATGTTTTTTAAAGGGACAAAAAAACGTTCAGCACAAGAAATTGCCGAAGCATTTGACGGGATTGGCGGCCAAGTGAATGCATTTACGTCAAAAGAGTATACGTGTTATTATGCAAAGGTGTTAGATGACCATGCAAATATCGCCCTAGATGTCTTATCGGATATGTTTTTTGATTCGCAGTTTGAAAAAAGAGAATTAGAAAAAGAAAAGAATGTTGTCCTTGAGGAAATTAAAATGTATGACGACGCTCCTGATGACATCGTCCATGATTTATTAGCACAAGCAAGTTACGGATCACACTCTTTAGCCTATCCGATACTTGGAACACAAGAAACATTACAATCTTTTTCAGAAAGCACTTTAAGGGACTATATGGATGACCAATATACAGCAGAGAATGTTGTTATTTCTGTTGCAGGAAATGTAGATGAAAGTTTTATTGAAAAAGTAAAATCAATTTTTAGTGCAGTAAAGAAAAGTGGGAAAGAGCGTAAATATATTACACCGGCCTTCATGTCGGAAAAGAAAGTACGAAAAAAAGATACAGAGCAAGCACATCTTTGTCTTGGTTTTAACGGCTTGAAAATAGGACATGACGACATATATAGTCTCGTACTATTAAATAATATTTTAGGTGGAAGTATGAGTAGCAGATTGTTTCAAGAGGTAAGAGAGAAGAAAGGTTTAGCCTATTCGGTTTTCTCTTATCACTCTTCCTTTCATGATAATGGAATGCTGACATTGTACAGTGGCACTGCTCCTTCTCAACTAGATGAACTTTATGAAACGATCATGGACACGTTAACGAATTTGAGGGAAAAAGGAATGACTGAAAACGAATTAAACAAAGGAAAAGAGCAGTTAAAAGGGAACCTCATGCTTAGTTTAGAAAGTACAAACAGTCGAATGAGTCGAAATGGGAAAAATGAATTGCTATTAAAGCGTCATCGCTCATTAGATGAAATAATTGATGAGATTAACGATGTTACTATCGACAGTACGAATAAATTGAGTCAAAAATTATTTGGTGAACCGTACTCATTAGCATTAATTAGCCCATCTGGTCAGCTCCCTAAAGGGGTAACATTTTAAATAATACAAAAATACCACGCGATAGTGGTATTTTTTGTTTTGTCCTCATAAAAATATAGTATAAGATGATGTTCAAAAAGTCCGATAATTATAGCATTCGAATACTATAAAAATTGAAGGGGGAGCTAACAGTGAGGTTAAGCGAGATTAGTGGAAAAGAAATCATCGATTATGATAAAGGTGAACGACTAGGAGTATTAGGACAAACAGATTTAGTTATTGATGAAGAGACTGGTAAGATTGAGTCTTTTATCATCCCGTCGATGAAGTGGTTCGGCTTAGGAGGAAAAAAAGAAAAAGAGGTCACCGTTCACTGGAGACAAATCATTAAAATAGGAACAGATATGATTATTATTGATGTTGATAAAGAGTAAGAAGTTGTGCAAGCAAAAACTGTCACTAATGTGGCAGTTTTTTTAATGAGTGAATTTCATAATTACTAAAAATGAGCCACATCACGCAATATATAGTTTGCGAATGGTTTTGATGCAACTATATATTGATCTTAGTGGTGAGAATAATGAATTATGAAATTCATTGAATATTTTAAAATTAACTTCTTATTCACCGATTAGGGCGTTTATACATAATATGATTTTGAATTAAATAGAAATTATTCCCCCTGTAACGTTTAGGAAATGAAACGACAGTGAGAAAGGGGAGGAACGATGTTAACAGGGAAACATGTTGCGGTAATTGGTGGGGACGCCAGGCAGCTAGAAGTGATCCGCAAACTAATTGAACTCGATGCAAAAATTTCATTAATTGGCTTTGATCAACTTGATGAAGGGTTTGTTGGGGCTAGTAAAGTACAACTTGAGGATGTTGATTTTACAACCGTTGATGTTATCGTACTACCAGTAAGTGGCACAAGCAATGAAGGAGAAGTAGAAACAATTTTTAGCAATGAAAAGATTGTTCTAAAGGCAGAGCATCTAAAAGATACCCCTAACAAATGTACTGTATTTTCAGGAATTAGTAATCAATACTTGAAAAAAATTGTTCAAGAGTCCGACAGAAAACTTGTAGAGCTTTTTGAACGAGATGATGTTGCGATTTATAATTCAGTTCCTACAATGGAAGGTACGCTTATGATGGTTATACAAAATACAGATATCACCATTCATCGTTCTAACGTTGTCGTTTTAGGGTTTGGCAGAGTTGGGATGAGTGTAGCAAGAGCGTTTCATGCGTTAGGAGCAGATGTAAAGGTAGCAGCACTTGAGAGCGAACTTCTTGCTCGAATTTATGAAATGGGATTTGAGCCTATTGAATTATCGAAACTTAGTAATGAAGTTCAAGAAACCGATGTTTGTATAAATACAATTCCCGCAAGAGTCTTAACAGCAAATATCATCTCAAAAATGCCTACTCGTGCACTCATTGTCGATTTGGCTTCAAAGCCAGGTGGAACTGATTTCCGCTACGCTGAAAAAAGGGGTATTAAAGCTTTACTCGCTCCCGGATTACCCGGTATTGTCGCTCCGAAAACAGCAGGGAAAATTATTGCCAATGTTCTTTCCAAATTGCTGCTTGAAGAACAAAACAATATTGAGGAGGAACAATCATGACATTAAAAGGTAAGCATATTGGATTTGGTTTGACTGGGTCACATTGTACCTATAGTGCAGTGATCCCAGAAATGAAGAAGCTAGTAGAAGCTGGTGCAAAAGTAACGCCATTTGTCACTCATACAGTGAAATCGACAGATACTAAGTTTGGCCCTAGCGACGATTGGATTCGACAAATAAAAGAAATAACTGATGAAGAAATTGTTGACTCAATCGTCAAAGCTGAACCTTTTGGACCGAAAACACCATTAGATTGTATGGTCATAGCACCGTTAACAGGAGCGTCAGCTAGTAAGTTTGCCAATGCGCTGACAGATTCACCGGTGTTAATGGCGGCGAAAGCAACGCTTAGAAATTTAAGTCCTGTCGTGTTAGGGATTTCTACAAACGATGCGTTAGGGTTAAACGGTATGAATATCATGAAACTAATGGCTACAAAAAATATTTATTTTATTCCTTACGGCCAAGATGACCCGTTCAAAAAACCAAACTCTTTAGTTGCTAGAATGACTTCTCTTCAAGATACTATTGAAGCTGCGATAGAAGGAAGGCAACTCCAGCCAGTTATTATTGAAAAATATAAAGATTCATAGAATTTAGTTCAATCAAGGCTTCCTTAAATAGACGTAACGTTTTCAATTGTAATAGATTATGATAAGATAATACTCATACTAATTGGATTATACTCATATGAAGTATAAGTAATAACAACTGTAAGGCTAAACGTGTTAATAACATCGGAATTTAATAGAATCATTACACCACGTTTTAAAAACAGTTAACACAACGGTCTATTTTTAACAAAAGAAGGGAGCCTTAAAAAAATGGCAACAGAAACAGGATTAAATGTAGCAGTAGTTGGAGCAACAGGAGCTGTAGGGCAACAAATGCTCCGTACTTTAGAACAACGTAATTTCCCAATTTCAAAACTTACTTTACTTTCTTCAAAGAGGTCAGCTGGAAAAAAGTTAACATATAAAGGAGAAGAAATTGTTATCCAAGAAGCTACTCCGGACAGCTTTGAAGGAGTGCAACTCGCTTTATTTAGTGCAGGTGGTTCTATTTCCAAAGCATTAGCACCTGAAGCTGTTAAAAGAGGTGCGATTGTCGTTGACAATACGAGTGCTTATAGAATGGACCCAGAAGTGCCATTAGTTGTTCCTGAAGTGAATGAAGAAGAACTGCGTAACCATAAAGGAATCATTGCTAACCCGAACTGTTCAACAATTCAAATGGTGGTGGCATTAGAGCCGATCCGCAAAAAATATGGTATGAAAAAAGTGATTGTTTCAACATATCAGGCGGTAAGTGGTGCTGGTGCTAATGCGATTAAAGAAATGGAAGAGCAAACGAGTGCAATTTTAGACGGTAAGGAATTTACTCCTGAAATATTACCTTGTGGAAGTGATGAAAAACATTATCAGATCGCGTTTAATGCGATTCCGCAAATTGATAAATTCCAAGATAATGGTTTTACTTTTGAAGAAATGAAAATGATTAATGAAACAAAGAAGATTATGAATATGCCTGAATTACATGTCGCAGCTACATGTGTAAGAATCCCAGTCGAAACAGGTCATTCTGAATCATTATTTATTGAAGTTGAGAATTCAGGGTTAACAGTTTCTGAAATGAAATCTATGTTATCAGAAGCTCCAGGGGTTGTTTTAGAAGATGACCCTGAAAATCAAATTTATCCTATGGCAGTTAATTGTGTTAATAAAAATGACGTTTTCGTTGGTCGAATTCGTCAAGATTTAGATAATGAGAAAGGGTTCCATTTGTGGGTAGTTTCTGACAACTTATTAAAAGGTGCAGCTTGGAATTCGGTTCAAATTTCTGAGAGTTTAGTAAAATTAGGTTTATTAAAGTGAATTTCATAATTACCTAAATTGAGCCATATCAAATTATATGTAGTTGCGAATGGTTTGACGCATCTACATATAGATACTTAATGGCGATAATATTGAATTATGAAATTCTTTAATTAAAATAATAATTTGAAAAAAGTTTTGGAAGGCTGACAAAAAGTGCGAAATAGCCCATCATCTTTAAAGGAGTGGTGATCATTGATAAACAAATACGTTTATCTTGAGTGAGCTATCGGCTCTTTTATGTTAGCCTTCTCTTTTTTCGCCATTAAAAGAGTTTCATAATTATCAAAATGAGCCACATCACGCAATATATATTTTGCGAATGGTTTTGATGCAACTATATATTGATCTTAGTGGCGGTAATAATAAATTATGAAATTCTATAAATTAAATTTAAAAATAATTATGTGAATAATAAGGAACAAAGAGGTGTAACATGAAGGTCATCGTTCAAAAATTTGGTGGGACCTCATTAAAAGATGAGGAATCTAGATTTCAAGCGGCACAACATGTTTTATCTGCAGTGAAACAAGGCTATAAAGTAGTCGTTGTCGTTTCAGCTATCGGTAGAAAAGGAGATCCGTATGCGACAGATACGCTACTAAGTTTAGTAAACGCCCACGAAGAAACATTCGTAGAAAAACGAGAACTTGATTTATTAATGTCGTGTGGAGAATTAATTTCATCGGTTGTATTTTGTAATTTATTAGCAAGTCGCAATTTAAAGTCGATGTCAATGACAGGTGCGCAAGCAGGGTTTCGAACGAATGAGGACTTTTCTAGTGCTAAAATTATTGAAATGAATTGCGATAAATTACTAAAACAATTAACTACACATGACTGTGTAGTCGTTACAGGATTTCAAGGAATGTCAGAAAATGGAGAATTAACTACATTAGGTCGTGGTGGAAGTGATACTTCCGCAACCGCTATTGGAGCGGCGATTCAAGCAGAGTGGGTTGATATCTTTACGGATGTAGAAGGGTTAATGACAGCAGATCCAAGAATTGTTAGCGAAGCGAAACCTATTGATACAGTAACGTATAATGAAATATGTAATATGGCTTATCAAGGAGCAAAAGTCATTCATCCTCGTGCAGTTGAAATTGCGATGAATGCAAAAGTGCCGATTCGGATTCGCTCTACGTTTTCAGATCTAGAAGGTACGTTAGTAACATCAAGCTTAAAACAACAAAAAGGCATGGATGTAGAAGAAAGATTAGTTACAGGGATTGCTTATGTTTCTAATGTTTCACAAATTAAAGTTATCGCCAAAGAAGGGCAATACAATCTACAATCTCAAGTGTTTAAGGCAATGGCAAATGAAGGTATAAGTGTTGATTTTATCAATATTAATCTCATGGGTGTCGTTTACACGGTCATGGATACTAATACAGATCGGGCAATCGAACTTTTAAGAGAGATGGGTTACGAACCGATAGTAACGAGAAATTGTGCAAAAGTTTCAGCTATTGGGGCTGGGATGACAGGAGTTCCAGGCGTTACAGCAAAAATAGTAGGAAGTCTTGCTGAGGAGAATATTTCAATTCTTCAATCTGCAGATTCACATACGACGATTTGGGTTTTAGTTAAAGAAGAGGATAAAGCAAAAGCAGTTAACGCATTGCATAAAATCTTTAAATTGGATCAGGCCCACTAAAACAACTAGTTTAACATTTATCTGAAAGGATTGATTAACGTGAACTTTGGGCAAGTCGTTACTGCAATGGTAACACCTTTTGATCAAAATGGGCAAATTGACTTTGACAAAACAACAAAGTTGATTGAACATTTAATAAATACTGGAACGGATGCATTAGTTGTTGCAGGAACAACTGGTGAATCTCCTACGTTATCGGCAAGTGAAAAAATAGAACTATTTGAACACTCTGTTAAAATAGTTGCAGGTCGTATTCCTGTAATTGCAGGGACAGGAACTAATAATACGAGTGGTTCGATCGAGTTAACTAAACAAGCAGAAAATGTAGGGGTAGACGGGGTCATGCTCGTATCTCCTTATTATAATAAACCTTCTCAACAAGGGATGTATGCACATTTTAAAGCAATTGCAGATAGTACAACATTACCGGTAATGCTCTATAATATTCCTGGGCGGTGTATCGTAAACATGTCAGCAGACCTTGTTGTTGAGTTATCGAAAATCAAAAACATCGTTGCTATGAAAGAAGCTAGTGGGAACTTAGACCAAGTTACAGCGATTGTTTCTAATACTTGTGATGATTTTTATGTATACAGTGGAGATGATAGTTTGACTTTACCACTCCTGGCTGTAGGTGGTCATGGTATCGTTTCTGTTGCAGCACATGTAATAGGTAAGGAAATGAAACAAATGGTTACAGCATATAATAATGGTGAAATAAAGGAAGCAGCAAAACTGCATCAACAACTGTT
>SKOL01000614.1 GCA_007120055.1 Anaerobacillus sp. | reverse complement strand
TCCGGGGTTATTAATGTAAACCTGAGAGGGGAGATTGATAACGAAATTACCGTTGGCCAACTCCAGCTCGTTCAAGTAACGAAACCACAGCTTCTTCAAAACATCGGAGATAACTTTTTCACATTTCCTAACTTAGAAGAGTTAGAGCTCGGCTTTGACGATGTATTAGGGTTTGTTCCAGAGAATGTAAGAGGTATTATGCAAGGGTCGTTAGAAGGCTCGAACGTTGACTTAGGTAGAGAAATGAGCGAATTAATACTAGCCCAGCGCTCTTATCAATTTAACACACGGTCAATTTCCATGGCTGACCAAATGATGGGCTTAGTAAATAATATTAGAGGATAATTAAAAATCGATCAATAGAGGCGTACCGGAGTGGACAAACTTCAAGTATAGGCCGTGGCCACGGTCATGAAAAGGAAATGATGACTTCAATCTTTCCAAGCTTCGCCCCCCCTTAATCGAGAATTAATTATTAAAAAAGGTGTATCCATTATGAGCAAAGATGTTGAAAAAAAGCAAAATAGACAAGAAATCCGTAAACAGAAAGAGGAGAAAAAGAAACACAAACGTCGTAAGCCGATTCGCCTTATTCCTATTTGGTTGCGTGTCATCTTAGTCATCTTACTTTTTGCAGGCAGCCTCATGGCTGGCGCGATGTTTGGCTACGGTGTTGTTGGCGATGGGGACCCACGTGACGCCATAACAAAAGCTCCATGGCAACACATCCAAGACATCATCCTTAAAGATACTGACTAACTGTTGTCGCTGCGGTGTCTGACACCGCCCGTGGACATTTCGCTATTTTGTCCACCTGACACGGACATTACCAATGAATGGAATCGCAAGGTGCCGTTTCTGCTAATTAACAGAAAATGAAGCACCTATTTTTTTATCGAAAAATAAAATTTAATATTCACATTTTTCATAAAATATGATAATTTATTAATTGATCACAACTACGTACCTTCCCCGACCGCATCAGCACAACCCGTAACGCCCGAAACTCTTTCCCTGAACATATTAATCTCATCTAGTAGCAAATGAAAGGCCAATATCCACCACTTCATCGACTCACTACCGAAAACCAGCCACATTACACAGCAAAACTCACACATTCTAATCGAATTTTAGGTGTCCCCCATAAAAGCTCAAAACATCATTGTATGATAGTAACTGTAAATATCTTACAAAACTTTAGTATGTCCACCACAGACGGACAAAAATCCGATTTGTCCACGAGTGGTGTCAGACACCAAAAAAGAAAGACACCAGAAAGGAGAATGACCAATGCCAAGAAAGATGCGAACGTGGTTTCCGAACGCGATGTATCATATTACGAATCGCGGCGTCCGAAAAATGACGATCTTTTACGATGAAGACGATTACTTAAAGTATTTACATCTGCTCGAAGAAACGAGAGAACGCTATCCGTTCCACATACATTCCTACTGTCTCATGACCAACCACGTCCACCTCCTGATACAAACGATCAACGATCCGATCTCAATCATCATGAAACATCTCAACACTAACTATGCCAAATACTTTAACAAAAAGCACGATTTCACAGGTCATGTGTTCCAAGGTCGCTACGGTGCGGAGCTCATCGATTCCGTCGAATATGAACTCGATGTCAGCAAGTATATTCACCTCAACCCTGTCCGTGCTCATATGGTAAAAAAAGCGGAAGAATACCGCTGGACGAGTTATCGCGCCTTTATTTTCAACGAGAAAAACCCCCACGTTCACACAGCGAGAATTTTAGCGTATTTCCAGCAGCCCGCGCCATATCACTACCAACAATTTACCGAACGACAAGAAAGAACACCCGAACCCCCTGAGATTATAAAACAATACGTAAAAAAAATTTAGAGTCGTGAATCTACAATCTTCTCACCCCTAAGATCAATATATAGTTGCGTCAAAACCATTCGCAAACTATATATTGCGTGATGTGGCTCGTTTTTGGTAATTATGAAATTCACTCAATAAACGTTAGTGCTCTAAAAACATTAAATCACCCACATATTAAAGATTACACAATACATACGACAGCTTATACTTAACATTACCTTATCTACTTATATAAAATCTATTCCAAGCTTCAAACTATCCCAAAACTAAGATTGAAAGGAGAAAAAATATGGCTTCTATTGTATATTCTTTTACGATTAACGGCGTTGACGCCCGTCTCATCCATGTTGAGGCGGACACGATTTGCGGTTATCCATCGGTTTCAATCGTTGGCCTTGGTGACAAAGCGGTGAGAGAGGCCAAAGAACGCATAGAAAGCGCCCTTTCCTTTTGCGGCTTTCACTTTCCAGAGCAAAAACTGATTATGAATCTCGCGCCCTCGCACATTAAAAAAAGCGGAACACACTTCGATCTGCCGATGGCTGTCGCCTTATTAATGAGAACGAACCAAATCCGCGCCACACAGCAATCTTTCGCCATCCTCGGTGAGCTGTCACTAAATGGCGAACTCCGCCCTGTCACTGGTGTTTTACCGATGGCTCTATGCGCAAAAGAGGCGAAAATTAAGCATTTAATCGTTCCTCATGAAAACATCCGAGAAGCTAGATTAGTGAAAGAAATCGATGTCGTCGGCTGCGAAACATTACACCAAGTCCTCGCATTTTTACAAAAAGGAATTCGAGCGAAATTACCTCCTCCCGAAAAACAAACACCAATCCAAACGCCACAACTTAATTTTTCCGATGTGAGAGGGCAACAATCTTTAATTGAATACTTAACAGTGGCCACAGCCGGCGGTCATAATTTTTTAATGATCGGCCCGCCTGGTTGTGGGAAATCAATGGTGGCCAAGCGCATTCCTTCGATTTTACCGCCGATGACGCAACGTGAAGCGCTCGAAGTAACGAAAATTTATAGCGTCGCCAACTTACTGCAAGAAGACTTCCTCATTGAAAAACGTCCGTTTCGCGATCCACACCATAATGCATCGACAAATGCCCTCATCGGCGGCGGTTACTCGTCGATGCCGGGTGAAATTTCACTTGCCCACCACGGCATTCTTTTTCTCGATGAAATTGCCGAGTTTTCGAAAAAAACGTTAGATGCGCTTCGTCAGCCGCTTGAAGATCGGAAAGTGACCATTAGTCGCGTACATATGACGAATGTCTATCCTGCAAAGTTTATGCTCGTTGCAGCGATGAACCCATGTCCTTGTGGTTATTTTGGTGAAGAGAGGTGCCGCTGCACGGATTATGAAATTTTGAAATATCGAAACAAGTTATCCGGTCCGATTTTAGACCGGATCGACATTCAAAAGTACGTAACATCTGTTAATTTTTTTGAAACCCAATCAGAAACAAACTCTTCAGAAGAGATTCTCACCCGAGTCACTGAGGCGAGACAAATTCAACAACGGCGCTACGAAGGTATGGAAATTACTTGTAACGCTGACTTAACCCCTGCTCTTATAAAAAGATATTGCCACCTCGATCACGATTCTGAAACCGTCTTGAAAAAGGCGTTTGAACATTACCGATACAGTGGCCGCACCTTGAACAAATTTTTAAAAGTAGCAAGGACGTTTGCCGACCTCGACGGCGCACGAAATATTCGAAAAAAAGACGTGTTAGCCGCCTTGTTATCGAGAGATTTAGACCGGGAGAAAAATGGGTTGTTAACGGTGTAGTAGAGGTGGTTAGTTGGCTAGTGGGTTAGCGGGTTGTGACGGTGTGGCGTCATGAGTGTTTAGTATAAAAGTCACTCAACTGAGTTTTTACAAATTAGATAGTGTTAGTCATTAAATTAAAGGAGGATCACAAATGGACTATTGGATTTGGTTAAGTCAGTTACGAGGTGTGGGGCCCATTTTACAAAAAAAGCTATTGGCAGCCTTCGAGGGCGACCCTGAAAAAATTTATCGAGCGAGTGTCGCTGATCTCGTCGAAGTCGACGGGATAGGTAAAGCGACGGCTAAAAAAATCACTGAATTTCGTCTTGATGAGGTGAAGGCGACCATTGAGCTTGTTGAAAAATTAAATATAGAGGTTCTCACATTAGGGGCGAGTAGCTATGCCGACGTTTTTTCTTGCAAGCGTTCGCCGATCCTTTTTTACTATCGCGGGACGTTGCCGAAGATTAGGGGAGTGGCGGTCGTCGGTGCTAGAAGGTGTACCGAAGATGCGAAGAGGGCAGCTAGTGAAATCGGGAGCGCGGTAGGCGAGAGGGGACACCCTGTTATCAGTGGGATGGCAAAAGGGGTCGATAGCTACGCGCATACCACTTGCTTAAAAGTAGGAGGTTATACGATGGCCGTACTCGCAAGTGGCGTGGATATATGCTATCCGAAAGAACATCGAACATTATACGAAAAAATCATGAATGACGGTGGGGTGGTTATTTCGGCATACCCTCCAGGGGTGAGGCCACACCCGAAATTTTTTCTCGAGCGTAACGCCCACATTGTCGCATGGTCAACAGACGTTGTTGTCGTACAAGCCTCAGTTAACAGCGGCTCTTTAACGACGGCAAGGTTTGCGAACGAACAAGGCCGAAACTTATACGTAGTGCCACACTCGATCTATACCCCTGAAGCAGAAGGCTCGAATTTATTATTAATGAAAGGCGCACGCCCGTACTTAGGGCCGAGTTCGCTTTCGTTCGCTGATGGACGAGTGGAAACGGAAGGGGACCGTCATGCCAGTTGCAGCCCCACCGGAGATCCAAGGAACCGTCGTAACTCCGACACTCCCCTTTCTTCATTAGAACAAAAGATCATCACTTATTTGCATAATAACGGCAGTTGCACCGTCGACAAATTAGCTAATCACCTCGAAATCCCAGAACTCGATCTCACCAACGCTCTCATTCAACTAGAAATGCATAACCACCTCAAAATCAAAGGCCGCACCTTAAACAGTGTCAGACACCGTCCGTGGACATTTTAGCCTTTTGTCCACCTGAGACGGACAAGCCCTTTTTCAATATAAAACTTAATTAAGTAAGTAGAAGGTACTTTATGGGGCCGAAACTTTGCACCACGCCCTGCGAACAATTCCATAGCTACTTTGTCCCCAAAAAATAAAACGGACCTACGCCGCTCCCAATGCAAGCCACCGAGCCAAACGCCCACACAGCATGAAAAAAAACAACAAAAAAATGATATAATAAAAGGAGATTTATTTCTTATGGAACGAGTACTTAAACGACTGCCATTACACAAATTAATGGACTTAAAGGTTGATTATGCCTTTAAACAACTGTTTGGCAACAATAAAAATAAACATATTACGATGATATTTTTGAACGCAATCTTAAACAGGCAAGGTGAAGATAGCATTCAAGATATTACTTTTATTAATAATGAATTTTCAGCTGAACATCGAGGTGATAAAGAATCGCGCCTCGACATTTTAGCAACTACGAATAAAAATGAACGAGTTAACATTGAAATCCAATTTAATAACCGCTATGACATGGTGAAGCGCTCTTTATATTATTGGGCAGGGATCTATCGTGAGCCGTTGCAAAAAAGTATGGGCTATAAGGAGTTAAAGCCCGTAATCCTAATTAATATAGTGAACTTTCATCTTTTTGATGAAACCGAGAAATTTCAAACGACGTACCATTTGTATGAGGATGAAGACCGCTTTCAATTGACCGACGTGTTAGAGATGCACTTTTTGAAAATGCCAAAACTAATTACTGATTGGAAAAAAGGTAAGCTTAACCCAAGAGATAGTATTTTAGCAAGGTGGCTTTTGTTGTTAGGAGTAGTTGATAAGAAGAATCAAAAAATTTATGAAGACATTTTTAAAGAATTGGAGGAGATTGCAATGAGTGACGAAAACCTACAAGAAGCATTCAAACATTGGGAAAAGTTGAGTGAGGACACCAATAAGTGGTTTGAGTACGAAGCCCGCCTGAAAGTCGTCCTCGATGACTTAGCAGCTGTGCGTGAAGCCGAGTTAAGGTATGAAGAAGCACTGAAGAAAGGACTAGAGGACGGTCTGAAAAAAGGTCATGAAAAAGGCCATGAAAAAGGTCTGCAGGAAGGCCGTGAAAAAGGAATCAAAGAAGGGCAACAAAAAAACCAACGCCAAATCGCCAAACGCATGCTCGAAAAAGGCATCGATAATGAAACCGTTGCCGAGTTGACGGGTTTGACCACTGAAGAGGTTGCTAAGATCAAAGGTGTCTGACACCGCCCGTGGACATTTGTCCATTTTGTCCACGAGGGAAGGACAAGGTTTTATAATAAAAATAACTTTGAAGTATTTCACCACCAACATGAACAATCAGAACTATATCTATTCAAACAAATAAAACCGAGCTGACCATCAGCTCGGTTCATTTTTTACCTCAACAACCCAATATCAATACCTATTAAAACGGTCATCCTTATAAACGTGTCTTGCTAAGAGGAAAGCTGAAACCGCAAAAATTTGCTCGCACATTACTTTCTTGGTCAGGGAAGCGCTAACTAATATTCTCTGTTACAAATCAAAAGAATATTTTATTCGTTTTGAAAATAAAATATAACAATACTTTCAATCTATGAAACGATAACTTGATTATTACAAAAGTTTTCATAGGAGGCAAAAAGTAGAAGCCTTTGATGATAGGATCTCTAACGTTGTATTCAAAACTATGTCTTGGTAAGGGGGAGTTAATTTGAAGAAAAAAATTAAGCAGCTTGAAAAAGAAATCGAAGAGTTGAGAAGACATGATCGAGTTCTTCAAAATTCACTAGCGAGCGCTGGACACCGCGAATTCGACTATATCACAAAGGTTCAAGATGTTATTTGGGAAAAAATAGAACAAAAACAAAAAGAAATCAAGCAATTACGCGAGTAGCAAGCACAGGTTATTTATGTGAAATTTTCACATGGTGTCTCCCCTGTAAAATATGTTGCTACGGCAAATTTTACTTTCTTAGATTGAGATATTTCTTACCAATTTTTTTATATTGATGTAGGTGAAAGTGAACTTTCATTGGTGTCAGACACCGTAAAAAGACAAATTTACTTAAATGTCCACGTGTCGTGGACAAAAACACGAAATGTCCACGGGTGGTGTCTGACACCTCGTGCACTTCCTCACAATATATGGTACAATCATATCTAACATCTGTTAATAGTAGGAGGTACTAAACCCATGTTAGATATTCAACAAATTAAAGAAATCATTCCGCACCGTTACCCGTTTCTTCTTGTCGACCGTATCCTTGAGATCGAAGAAGGCACAAGCGCGGTTGGAATTAAAAATGTTTCAGCTAACGAAGAATTTTTCAACGGGCACTTCCCTGACTACCCGGTCATGCCTGGCGTTCTCATTATTGAGGCACTCGCTCAAGTTGGTGCCGTTGCAATGCTTAAAAAAGAAGAAAACAAAGGCCGCCTCGCCTTTTTCGCTGGGATTGACGGCTGCCGTTTTAAAGGCCAAGTGAAACCAGGTGACCAACTTCGTCTCGAAGTGGAAATTACCCGCCTTAGAGGTTCGATTGGTAAAGGAAAAGGCACGGCTTCCGTCGACGGAAAAGTCGTTGCCGAAACTGAGCTCATGTTTGCTTTAGGTGAAAAACAAGAGTAAGACGAGATCAATCCAACCCCGCCCCTAACCGCCAAAAAACTTGGATCAAAATTGGGCGACACGCAACATATGACAAAAAAACTATGTAAATAAACTATCCGTGCTACTAACAAACTCGGGGCTGTCTCAATCAAAGTATCAAATACTTTGGTTGAGACAGCCCCTTTATTGTGTTTGTAGCAAAAAAATCCCTATTCAACCGTAACGGGTTCCATTTCCTATCGCAAAAACCTAAATTACAAGTAAATATGTACCTTGTTTTGCCCCTACTTTGCATTGGGACATGTACCGTATTCAATTCATGCAGCACCTCACCGAGCAAATGAAACAACATCAAGCGATCAACGAAAAATTAGCGGTCATTTTTTTTCGACCTTGATCGCTTTAAAAACATTAGTGTACAAGCTCGTGATTAACTTTTTATACTCAATGTTACGGTGATAATCTTTTTAACGATGTTCAATAAAGGTGTTCTTTTTTGACCGATTAGTCCAACGACTTCGGCCGTTAGTTGGATGATTAACATTAAAATA
>SKOL01000116.1 GCA_007120055.1 Anaerobacillus sp. | reverse complement strand
CTGAAAAAGAGGGAGAATATTTAATCGATCAAAATGAATATGATGCATTATCTTCCCCGTTTTATTTAGAAGGTAGACCTTCTTATTTAGCATTTTCAAAAAAATCCCCTAACAAGGAACTCTTCATGAAAATCGAAGCTGCCATCGATGAATTGAAGGAAGACGGGACGTATGAGGAGATTGTGTATTATTATTGATCTAGCAATTTTAATCGATTAGAAATTTAATGGGACATGGGGGCAGGTACCTTGTCCCAGCAGAAGTAAGGCGCAAGGTACAAGAAGCCGATTATGTTCGCGAAGTGGTAGGTATGAAACAAAGAAGTAGAGGAAGGACAAATTAACTGGGACGATGAACCTGTCCCCCTGTCCCTTAAGAGGTGAAATATGGAAAGTTTAAGACATATAAAATTTAACTATTTTTTTATTGGTCAAGGCTCAAAAGTTGAAATAAGGACACACAATGAGAAAGAGTATTTTTTCTTAAAAACTAAAGATCAAGATGTTATTTTCGTGGCTAAACATGTTATTGAAGTTACAGGTGAGGAGCTTAAAGAAGCATATTTATGTATGGAAACTACCTTGTTTTTCGATGTCGGGAATTTACTTACGGCAGGAGCATTTGATCACCATCAATTTACAAATGGAATTGAAATTAATGATGAGAAGTATATGAGTACGACTAGCCTTTTGACACTTTGTTCAAGTAATCTAGAACAGTTATCTAAAGTAGAAAATGAATTTAATGTCATTGTTCATAGCGAACCAGATTTTGATTGTTTTGCCTCAGCTTACTTAGCGAGGGAGTTTTTAAGCAATGGGCAGTTTCCGCCAAATTACGAGAAACTTGTTGATTATGCAGTCAAAATCGACTCTGGTGAAATGGGCATTAATTACGAACAATTAATTACTCCATATACGATTACCCTATCAATGGGTGAAGTGATCGACGCTAAGTTAAAACAAGATGAAAAGTTTCAAAAAAATACTTATTTGAAAAACAAAGAATTAAATCAACAATTAATGTTGCGCGGTTTACAGTTAATCGAGTGTTTAATGAAGCGGTTAAACGAACTAAGCGAGCCAGAAAATAGCCTTTATAGTCCGACAATCCTTGAAAGAAATAATGATTTCAAGGAAGAAATGTTGTTAGTTAATGAGGATTATAAAAAGTATCTAAATGATAAAAAGAACTCTTGTGAAAAAATAAAGATCAGGCTACCGAAAAGGGATGGGGAAGATCGCCTAATTGAAGTAGATGGATTAATTTTTGAGCGACCTCCTACATGTTGTCTTCATAAGCTTTGGGCTCGTAAAGATGCCCAATCACCATCAGGAAAAGGTTATGTTTTTACGTTTATTCCTTTCGATGTTTCCGCTGATAAAACACAATTAGCAACTGAATTAAAGTCATTACATATCCCTATTACAAGAGTAATAATTTCAGTAGATCCCACAAGTAGTGTTTCATTAAAAGGATTGGGGGAAAGTTTAGAGATTGCTGAATGTGAAAAGGAAAAACAGATTCTAGAAGATAAATCTCCCCTTTGGAGAAGTAGGGAAAAAAGACGCTTTGATGATGAGTGGTGTACAAACGAAGATCCTTGGTACGACGGCCGTAGTGCAGCTTATACTATCGTTGATTCACCTCGAAAAGGTAGTTTACTAACATTAGAAGAAATTAAAAAAATAGCAAAAAATTTTACGCAGCCAAGAATAAAAAAAAACAGTACTAAAATAATCTATCCTTTCCACTTTTGTTCTAATAAATATGAGGAAATTGTTCAAGAACTTAGAGACAACAACCATAAAATTTTGGATTGTGTACAAAAAGATGAGGAGTATCGTTCGTATTTTAGACCATACATCCAAAATTATTTATTTGGAACAGATAAATCTTCTAGCGACCCTGGGTATTGTAGTCATTTCAAATTTAATAAAAACAAAGATGTTTTTAACACAAGAGAATTAGTAAAATCTGATGAGTATTTATCCAAACAAGGGGTCAGCTTGGATGTCGAACAAGAAGAAATTCTTTTATTTAAATTTGGAGTAGGTTTTTTTATTATCGATACGAACATCACAAGTAATAATCCTAATGTAAATATTCAATTACAATCACTACTTAGAATAAATCATCATCTATGTAACAAATGGAATGAGAAACAAATAATAACGGAACATTACTTAAATCAAATTGATCCAAGACTGTTTTCTTATTATTTTAAAGCCTATGAAAAAGGGTTGAGCTATACGAGCATTGTCCTTGATGGCAAAACATTTTTTACAGCTGACAAAGAAGAAATTCTTTATAAATTATGTAGTAATTCATATTGGGACAGCTCTTTTGATTCTAACAGCAAACATATGAAAGAAACACTGAAGAGAATGTTCTATGATTTAAACAAAAATGCAATATTCGGATTTAGTAAAGCAGGTAGCGCATTACTTTTAATTGAAAATGACCTTTCTGTATTACCTGAAAAACAAGCAAAGGCGGAAAGTGATAATCAAACCTTTATTTTTGACCATTATATATCGATTGATTTTGATATTTATATGATGGCATTACACCAAAGGTATGCCTTTATGAGTTTTTCAAGACAATTATCAACCATCAAGTTTAAACAAGATAAAAAAAGTCATGTGGAAATCAGTAATTTACGGAAAACGTTGTTAGAATTTATTGTGCAGGGTTGGTATTCGCAAATTACAAATGACGAGATAGGAATGGAAAAATATAAAAAATGGTCGACAATCCTTGAGACAGACATGTTACATAACGAGGTGTTGGAACAAGTGTCTACTCTCGATGATTACACTAAATCAATCACGGCAAGTAGATTCACAAAAATTTCGGCGATCTTTTTTCCAATCGTCACCTTAAATGCCTTTATTGGTTTAGGTATAGTCTCTTATCCCGAATGGATCGAGTTTACTAGTCTATTTGCTTGGGTTAATACCGGCTTATTCGTGTTGATCATTTTGTACTTTCTTAATAATAAGAAAGAATAGATATCATATTATGAGGAGGAGAGTTTAAAATTGAGTTTTGATTCAGGAAATAAAAATGATAAGTACCAGAAGCATATATCAAAAGAAGTTTTTGAACATTATTCAAATGGTTATAATGCATTTCAAAATGACAGCTATTACGAAGCAGCAATATGGGGGAGTGTATTTTTAGAATCCTTTTTAGTTGAGTTTATGGAAAGATTAGGAATTTCTCCCCCGAGTAAAAAAGATTTAAATGCTTATATTCAAAAAATAAGAGCTGGAAACGAAAAGCCGTTAGATGATATTACAAAAAGGTGCGATGATATTCGTAATATTAGAAATCGTTTAGTACATGACACAGGTCTGGGGAAAAACACTCTACAAAATGATGCAAGCAGTATTTATTCAAATCTTGGTGTTATCCTAGATTGGTATTGTGAGCAAGTAGCACCTATTTCAAAAAGTCATTTAGTAAATGAAGAAACTGTTAATGAAGACGAACTGATTCCTGTTTTTATTAGTACCCTAAATGCTGATAATGAAAAACAAAGATATTTTTTAAATGGGTTTATGCAAAAGTTAAAGATGTTAGGAGTTCGCCCAGTAAGGTGTACATTTAACTTTTATGATGGGAAAGACCCATTAAAGCGAGTAAGGGAAGAGATACTTAATTGCGAGGCGTTAATTGTACTTGGGTTAGAAAGAAGTAATGCATACTATATTAAAGATAAAGAAGGGTCTAAAAAAGAACTTACAGAAACACATCGTAAATACACATCAGGCTGGCTTCACCTAGAAGCAGGAATGGCTAATGCTCTAGACAAAGAAATTTTTGTATTATGCCAGAAGGATCTCTATAGTGATGGGATATTTGATCGAAATTGGAATACTTATCCTGTTTTAGAGTTCTCTGAACTAAATGAAAATTCCCGAGATTTTACAATGTTCTTTGATTATATCAATGCTTGGGCTAAAGTAAAAAAGAAGGATTTAAAAAAGGAACAGGAGAGTGTGACTCAATAAGTATAAGCCGCAAGGACAATTGATGGTTGCGTCATAACTAAAATTAACTGAGTACTAAATTTAATAAGGTTGATAAACTCAGGAAAATTGCCAATTAACAACTGACCACAATTATATTGTGAAGATATGGAACGAAGCATACTCTTTTCATCCTAGGTGGTGATGGGGGATTCATCATCATGCTGCTTTTATTGTTGGAGGGGGAATTTAAATTGTTCATGGATAAGGACTTAATGATAATTGAAAAAGAATTAGGTAAAGCAGAAGAAATGGTAAAAGTAAATAACTTTGATAATAGTTTACAAGTAATCGTCACTATATATGGTTTATCGATCAGCCATTTATACAAAACTTATTTAGGTAGATTAGAAGAGCCTGAGAATTTAATTGATTTTTTAAGGGAAAACCAAATAAAAATCTATTCATGCACATTTGGAAAATATATTACCTTTATTAGAAATACTAAGTTTATTGAAGAAGTATATTCAATCATAAATAACGGCAGTAAGTATAAAAAAAGTACATTATTGGACAATTTAAGTGAAATTACTTCTGCTAGAAACCAAGTTGTTCACCCTGAATCTAATAGTCAGATTGCCCCGAAAATTGATCGCCAATTTGTAAAGGTTCACCTTGAGTTACTAAAGTTATTTTTACATGACTTTAAACTGATAAAAAAGAATGATTTTAAAGTAGTTTCAAAGTTTGAAACATTTAATTTTCAAAAAATTGTAGGAGAAGTACAATTATATGAATCTTTGAATGAAGTGTTAAACAATGAAGACATTGACTTGTTAGACGTGACATACTTATCGGAGAAAATTCCTCAAAAAACAAACAAGAGACCAATTTTGATGTATTGGAATAAAGTGAATGAAATGATAAAAGAAGAAAAGCTCACTTTACGAAGAGTCATAAGTTTCGACAGTAGTGATCAAAGTAATTTGAAGTTATTATGGTTTTTATTTAGTTTGTTCCCCAAATATAAGGATTGCTTAAATCAAAAAGCTTTTTTTAGTGTCTTTAAAACGTCAAACTCTATGACAAAGATCAAGCCTGAACAATCGATTAATTTAATTAACTTAATCATCATGTACAATAGTAAAAATCCTGATATTGGGCATGCATGGATCTTCGGTTCACATCCGAAAATACATAGTAGTAATCAGGAGTATTTACATTTGTATGGAACAAACTTATCGATATTAAGAAAAATATATAATGACTTTTTTAATTCTGGTACGGTCATTACAGCGGATATGATCAAACAAATATTGTTAGAAAGAAATAGTCAATTGACAGAAAGTAATATAACCCAATATATTGAGAAAATTTCTAAATTATTTCCACACGTAGGAATTCCTGAAGAAGACCTTGAAGACATCGTTGCAGTGTACAAATCAATAATGAAAGAAGATTCGGAAGAAGAAAAATTTGAATTTGATTGGTAGGGAGAAAAATGGAATCAGCTGAGAAAAAAATAAGTAGTAATTTTTTTATGGATCATAACTATGATACAAAATCACTATCTCAATTTTCAATCGGAAAGCGGATCTTATCTATTTTAGAAAGCCATATAGTAAATCGAGGAAACATCCCAACGAAATTACTTGATATTGGTTGCGGACCTGGAAATTTGACAAATGAAATTTATAACTCACTAAACAAACATAATGTAAAAATTACAGGTATGGATGTTGACCAAGATGCATTAACGAAAGCTAAATTCAAGTATAAGAATATTTCATTTATACAAAACGATATTTATCATCCACTTAAGCTTGACGAATATGATTATATCTTTTCAAATGAAGTATTACATTGGATGCCAAAAGTTCCGGAACGGTTACTTGTGCAGGAACACATCCTATATTATTTCTTTGAACAGCGTGTAAAAGAAGAGTATAAAAATTGGGGCTTATCTAATTATAAAGTATCTTTTAACAATATTTATCGATTTTTAGCTCCTGGCGGGAAAGCATTTTTGCAATTTGGTTTAAATCACCAATTATTCAATGTGTACCGTACTATAAACGAAATTCTTAGGGAGAACTTCCGTGAACATTGTAAGGAAATCGTTTATCCATTATTTTATCCAGAATTAGAAGAAGTCATAGAAATCGCTGAAGGAGTAGGCTTTAAAGTTTTGCACGCACAATTAATGAAAGAAGATTTAGTCGAAGAAGACGCCGAACAAATCTTTAACTTTATACATGGATTTTCTTCAAATTATTTAATACAACAACTTGGAAATGATCAAGCGGAGACTTTTTTTGCAAATTTAAAAAAATACTTTCACGAACAGGATCTTGCATCAATCAAAAAAGATGGCTGGTATCATGGTTTTTTTGTTCTGGAGAAATAGCTTTACTGACTCGTTATTACAAGAAACATATTTTTTCAAATTAAAGGAATAGATGTCCGTAAAAGTCAAAGGATTGCTAAAATTGAAGAAATAACGGAACGTATGTCCTCAACCCTTTGTAATTCGTTAAACGCGTAAAAAACAAGTTTGATTTTCCCTTTTTCGTGATCATCATAGCCCATCTTTCCAAGCAAAGCAAGAGCAGCTTCATTTCGTTTATTTATAAAGTCACGCCAGTTTTTGCGTTTCAATTGTAGTGTGTAATAGTTGAATGTGAGTACATTTTTACGTTCGTAAATGTAATTGAGGAAATTTATTATACTTTTAAGGAAACTTTAACAAAATGCTGCTTTTTCCAATAACGTGTCGAATACACGTTAGATACACGTTAAATATAATTTTCTGTTTTGGTACTTTCGTGAAACATCGCTGTGAAACAAGAACTTTCGGGGGGGACAGGCACGAATCATTAGAGACTGAACTTTTTTAGCTATTGAGGCAAGTCTTGGTCAATACATAAATCCTTTAAGTGACAAAAGAAGTAACACTGTCTTTGCGCTGAAGAAATTGGTGTAACATTAGATACATTACGTCGCTGGGAAAGAGAAGGTAAAATCAAACCCGAACGTACCTCTGGAGGCCATAGGCGATATGATTTAGATCAAGTTTTAGCTTATGTACATTATGTCACAAATTGTTTATTCCTGCGCTTTCCCGGGAAAGTTCAGAAATAAATTAGTAAAGCAAAAAGAGCACTACATTAGGCGCTCTTAATTTTCTTTCGTCACTCTTATTCTTGTTCTTTTTTCAGTTTTTTAACCTCAAAAAAGTCTTCGATAACATCCTTCCATAATGAGTCAAAATCAACATAATACTTCACAACTTATACCTTCTTTCTTAATTTTATCATATGAGTCGGTAAAATCTGAAGAGGTTAAATTATGTATATTGAGAACATTCGTTCTTATCACAAACGGTGAACGCGTGCTTGTAAGTGGGACTATTAAAAATCTGTAAATGTCTTTGCTGCTTTTTTGCAGGTTCTTCCACCTTTCTGTCGAATACGTGTTATGATAATGGAAAAATATAGTGGGAGAAGGATACTGAGGGGGAATTGTTTGAGAAGAGTGTCATTCTCCTGACATTGCGAGAACTTAGTCACCGATAGGAGGGCAATATGATCGATATAAGACGTTGGTTGGAAATTAATAATATGGATGATGCTGGTGAGCGTAGCCAAAAGATTTTAAGTGAAGTACAGCCGAAGCTTAGACAAATTATTGATGAATTTATTGATACATATAAAACAAACGCACAAGAACTTAGTCACTATTTAGTTCATGGCTATGAAAGTACATTAAAAACAACGGTTGCTGATGCGAAAAATCCTAAATATAAGGATAAAAAAGCGAACTACGGTCGAAAAGGTTTTGTTGAGCTTCAGGAAGTTCGTTATTTCCATGAACCTTATTACGAATCGATCTATACCGCTTTGCGGCTGAACGTCAAATTAAATTCTAAGCAATTGCGCATCGAAATGACCCCCGATTTTTATCCTTTTAAAATAGGAGTTCAAAAAAGTAACGAAAAGAAATTACTTGATATGCTTAACCAACTGAAGAAGATATCGAGATTTGGGTGATTGATGATGGTTTAAAACGGATTCCTCAATCAGATTTCAAAGCAGAGATTCAATATTATGTGGAGAAAAGAAGGACTCCGACGCTTCATTTTGGCAAAATTCTCTCATTAGAAAATAGTGAGATGTCTGAAGAAGTAATTATAGAACAAATG
>SKOL01000310.1 GCA_007120055.1 Anaerobacillus sp. | reverse complement strand
TTCCATATTCTTTAATTACTCCAGTTCCAATTTCAATCCAATCTATTGCATCTGAAGTCTGCTTTAAAATTGTATAGCATTCCTTTTTCGTTAACCGATCTAAGGCAAGTTGTAATTTCATCTTGTTTTACCTTTCAACTTGAGATTTTTCACCGAGCCTCACTAAAACATCGTCTAAATATGGAAGCCCTTCGTTGTCACCTGAGACACTAACAACCATCGAACCTACTAAGTTAGCAAACTTTAATGAATCCTCTAAACTACTATTGTTTAAATAAGAATAAATAAATCCTGCATTAAAGCCGTCTCCTGCTCCAACTGTGTCTGCTACAATCTTCGGCTTAACAGGACTAGCCTTAATAAGTTCCCCGTCTTGGTAACCAACTGATCCGTTCTCACCTCTTTTTAAAACGACAGTACTTACTCCATAGTTTTTAAAGATCTCAATGTATTCCTCAATAGAATGTTTTCCAAAAAGCAATTCCGCTTCCTCATCACCAGAAAGTACAATATCTACATCAGGTAAAATTTGTAACAATGTCTCTTTTGCTTCTTCTAATGTCCAAAGCTTCAATCGTAAGTTTGGATCAAAAGATACTTTCACCCCGTGTTTCTTTGCAATCTTTATTGCTTTTTTTAAAACACCTGGATTTTTCTTATCAACCGCTGCAAACACACCAGTAACATGAAGAATTTTTGCATTTTTTATATAATCTTCATTCAACGTTTCTTCTGTAATTACTGTTGTTGGTGAGTTATATCGGTAGTAGAAAGTTCGTCCTGAACCACCTTCAGAAATCTCTTTGAAATTAAGAGATGTTGGATATCCATCCACATGCTGTACTTCAGCAGTGTCAATCCCTTCACCACGAACAAAATTAGCAATATACCTACCAAACTCATCTTTACCTAAAGCTGAAATCCAGCCAGATTTAAGGCCTAGTCTCGAGCACCCAATAACAAAATTAAGCTCTGCTCCACCGACTTTTCTTTCAAAAGTATTTACAAATCGCATTGGACCTTTTGAACTTGGATTTAGCGTGATCATCGCATCTCCAATCGTAATTACGTCTAGTTTCACGTTAAGGTCCCCCTTTCATGTTGTATTAATTATGATGATTCTCTAACTTTCAATAAAGGCTCATACCTACTAACCACTTCTACTATTTCATGATCAGGATCATTGATAAGAGCTAGTAATTCTCTCGCTGCATCTGTCCCCATTTCAACAGCTGGTTGCGCTATTGTTGTTAATGTTGGACTAAATAGGTTTGCAAATGACACATCATCGATACCTATTAAGGCCAAGTCTTTTGGAATACTAATACCTTCTTCTTTAACCAAACTTAAAATTTCCATTAATGCTAAGTCATTACCCGCAATTATTGCTCTTACAGGTTTATCCAATGACAACATTTCTTTAACAGATGACTTAATTTGTTCTATTTCAACACTTTTTATATAATCTTCGTTTACAGCGATACCATTCTCTTCTAATGATTTTTTAAAACCTTGGATACGTTCAACACGTGGTGTGATTTTTCTACTAATTGATGAAGTAACAATCCCGATTTCTTTGTAATCCTTTTCAAGAAAATGATTAACCGCTAAACGACTGGCCATCATGTTATCTAGCAAAATGCTTTTTACGTTTAACTGGCCTACTATCCTATCAACAAAAATTAGAGGGTATTTCTCTTCAACCATTTTTTCATATAAAGACATATTCCCATCAGTTGGAAGGACAATTAGTCCATCAACTTGCTTTGCTCGCAACATATCGATATACTTCTTTTCTTTAACAGGATCATCATCAGCATTACAAACGATCACGTGAAAATCATGCTCATGACAATAGTCTTCAATAGCTCTTATCACACGCGTAGTAAAATGGTGTAGGATGTTTGCAACAATGACCCCTATCGTTGATGTCTTTTTCTGTTTTAAACTTCTTGCTAAATGGTTTGGCTGATAACCAAGTTGCTTTATTGCCTTTTCAATACGTTGTTTTGTATCTTCACCCATGTAATCAAATCGATTATTGATATACTGTGAAACCGTACTTTTAGATACATTTGCAACTTTAGCTACATCAACCATTGTAACTTTTTTCATACTTTACCATTCCCCTTAGTCTCTCAAACCGGTTTAGTAAATCGGTTTAGTAAATCGGTTTAGTTGTATTATAAATGTAAACGCGTTCAAAAATCAAGTACTTTTTTCACTTTATTTTTCAACAAAAAACCAGCCCTTATTCCGAGCTGGTTTTAACTACATTATTTATTTAAACGTGCTTCTAACTTCGCTTTTTCTTCTTCAAATCCTGGTTTTCCAAGTAACGCAAACATATTTTTCTTATAAGCTTCAACACCTGGTTGGTCAAACGGATTAACCCCAAGTAAGTAGCCACTAATTGCGCATGCTTTTTCGAAGAAATAAACCATGTATCCGAAGTGATACGGTGTTAATTCTGGGATGGATACGATTAAGTTTGGAACTCCACCGTCTGTGTGTGCTAGCATCGTTCCTTCGAATGCTTTTTTATTAACGAAATCCATCGTCTCGCCTGCTAAGTAGTTTAAGCCATCTAAGTCACTCGCTGCTTCTTCGATCACGATTTCTTTTTCCACTTTTTCTACGTGAAGGATCGTTTCAAAAAGATCACGGCGACCGTCTTGTACGTATTGTCCCATCGAATGTAAATCAGTTGAGAAATCTACAGCTGCTGGGAAAATTCCTTTTTGGTCTTTTCCTTCACTCTCACCGTAAAGCTGTTTCCACCATTCAGAAACGAAGTGAAGTGCTGGCTCGTAGTTGACCATTAATTCGATTGTTTTCCCTTTGTTATATAAAGCGTTACGAACTGCTGCATATTGATAAGAATGGTTTACTGATAAATCTGGGTTTTCTAAATCTGTCATCGCATCGAGTGCACCTTGCATCATCGCATCGATATCAACACCACTTACTGCGATCGGAAGTAAACCTACAGCTGTTAAAACTGAGAAACGTCCACCTACATCATCAGGAACAACAAACGACTCGTAGCCTTCTTCTGTAGCTAACGTTTTAAGAGCACCACGCTCTTTGTCCGTTGTCGCAAAAATACGTTGGCGTGCTTCTTCAACACCGTACTTTTTCTCTAAATAATCACGGAAAATACGGAAAGCAATTGCTGGTTCTGTCGTTGTTCCAGATTTTGAAATCACGTTGACAGAAACGTCTTTTCCTTCAAGTAGATCTAGTAAGTCACGCACATACGTAGAGCTAATGTTATGTCCTACGAATATTACTTGCGGAGTTTTGCGGTCTTCTTTTGATAATACGTTATAAAACGAATGGTTTAATGCTTCAATCGCAGCACGTGCGCCTAAATAAGAACCACCAATTCCGACAACTAACAATACATCAGAATCCGATTTGATCTTTTCTGCTGCTTTTTTAATACGAGCAAATTCTTCTTTGTCATAATTTTCAGGAAGGTCAACCCAACCTACATAGTCACTTCCTGCACCTGTTTTGTTATGTAATGCATTGTGGGCCGCTGTTACTGCATCTTGTAAATAAGAAACTTCATGCTCTTGAATAAAATCTAATGCTTTTGAGTAGTCCAATCTTAATTTTTCAGCCATTGTTAAAATCCTCCTAATGTCGTTGTTTTATTTTCGATGATAATTACCATAATGCTAGTATGTGTTAAATTAAAACATCTAAAAACCTAACCTCTTTCACTTTATAAAAACAGCACGGACAAATCAAGTTTCCATTTTTATGTAAGCGTAACCAATTTGAATTTTTTTTGAAAAAAATGAGCATCGGACAACTAACGCCCCGATGCTCTGCATTTTTCGATAAAATTCACCTGTGTTTTTTTAGAATGGTCCCTGTTTACAAACGATGAACAAAAACTTTTTTATAAAGATTTCGTCAAAATCTCTATTACATTTTCTTTATTCAACTTTTTAAAGTTTCCAAACTCGCCTTTAACCATCGCTTTGTCCGCCATTAACTCAATGTTGGAGTCGTCGATGTTGTAATCACTCAAGCGACTAGGGGCACCTAGGCTTTGCCAAAACTGTTCAAGTTTCACAATACCTTCTTCAGCAATTTGTTGTTCTGTTTTTCCAGTTGGATCGACACCCCAAACCCGGGTTGCTAATTGATTAAGTTTACGTAGTCCTGGACCTTCGACATGACGTAACCATTGTGGATAAATAATTGCTAAACCACCGGCATGCGGGATGTCATATACCGCTGAAATCGCATGCTCAATATTGTGTGAAGCCCAATCACCTACAGCACCCATTTGTAAAAATCCGTTTAAAGCGATCGTCCCTGAATACAGTACTGTTTCACGCAACTCGTAATTTTCAAGATCATCCATCAATTTTGGAGCGGCCTCAATCACTGTTAGTAGGACAGCCTCACACATTCTTTCTTGAAGTGGTGTGTTTTGTGCCGGGTGGAAATATTGTTCAAATACGTGGGTCATCATATCAACAACACCGTATACAGTGTGATCTTTAGGAACCGTAAATGTGTTTACAGGATCTAATATTGAGAACTTCGGAAAAACGTGTGGGCTTCCCCAGCCGTATTTTTCTTTCGTTTCCCAGTTCGTAATTACAGAACCTGCATTCATTTCAGAGCCAGTTGCTGCTAATGTTAATACGGTGCCAAACGGGATTGCCTCTTTAGGAATATGTTTTCTCGTCACAATATCCCATGCGTCACCTTCATATTTCGAACCTGCAGCGATTGCCTTCGTGCAGTCAATTACACTTCCACCGCCCACTGCTAAAATAAAGTCGACATCATGTTGCTTACAAATATCTACACCTTTATGTACGGTCGTCAGTCGTGGGTTTGGTTCTACACCTGCCAATTCAAAAACTTCAACTTCGCATGCTTTTAATTGCGAAAGCACACTTTCATATAGCCCATTACGCTTGATGCTGCCTCCACCGTATACTATTAAAACCTTGTTTCCATACTTCGGTACTTCTTTTTGCAATTGTTCGACTTGCCCTTTACCAAAAATTAATTTTGTAGGATTTTGAAAGATAAAATTATCCATGTTCCATCCCTTCCTTTCTACCTCTTATTATGTACGATTTGCATTTTTAACGTAAAGTAATACGAACGGATAGTTTCTCATTTTTTTTAAAACTGTAGCATAAAGCTAAATCCATTTCAGATCATCCTAAAATCAATTCCAAATTCCTATAAAAATTTTCACATTATGAATTTTGATTTATTAATTGTAAATTATACATTCTTCATTCTAAATTAAATAATGAATTTCATAATTCATTATTCTCGCCACTAAGACCAATATATAGTTGCGTCAAAACCACTCGCAAACTATATATTGCCTGATGTGGCTAATTTTTGGTGATTATGAACTTCACTCAAATACCAAAATGTATAATAAACGTCATTCTTTCTCATTCTAACAGTAGAAGCAGTTAAGCTTCTTGTACAATGCATGATTCCCCCGTTTAAGGAGGTGAGAAGAATGAGCGGAATTCAACGATTTGCTTTAGTTTTAGCGATAATTGGAGCGGTTAACTGGGGCTTAATTGGGTTCTTTCGTTTCGATTTAGTGGCTGCAATCTTTGGTGGACAAGCAGCTGGTTTTTCAAGATTTATTTATGCGTTAGTCGGTCTTGCTGGCTTATATTGTATCTCTATCCTTTTCAAGCCTGACGAAGAGTTAGAGCGCAGCCCACAACCAGAAAGATAACGTGTTTTCACAACAGTTGGGGGGCTTTAGAGCACTCCCAATTGTTTTTTAGCTAGCTCATATCACTCCTTTATAAATTAGTTTAAGGCTGTTTTAAATTAAAGGGTTTAGACTTTCTTCACAGAAGCTCTTTCTGTCGACCCTTAATTTTCTGACAGCCTTTTATCATTTCCGAGGCAATATTACAAGAAAAGCGCAAGGCGCCCGCCTATCGGCGAAAACCAGTGGAAGACCTGCCCGTAGCGGTCAGGGTTTAGACCGCGAGGGTAGGTCTGAAGTGGTCGAGCCGATGGCGCCTGAAGCTAGACAATTAGAAAAGCGCAAGCGCCTTGGTCAGCCAAGCTACCTCTTCGATCAATCTCCTCTGCGCTTTGCGACGAGTAACCGCAGGAGCATCGATAAGCGGTGGAGGACCAGAAATGATTGCATAAAAAAAGCAACCGTCTATATAGAGCGATTGCGTTTTTTTCATTATTTTTTAATACGTTTGTTTAGGTCAGCTTGAATTTCGTTTGATTGCTTTAACCAACCTTTAAGTTTTTCTTCAAGAGTGTTGAAGCCTTGGCTCTTCTCTTGGTGTTTTGCTTCTACTTTTCTTGGCTTTTCCGAACGAGCCGGTCTTGCTGGCTTTTCTGGCGCTGGTACTGTTTCACGAATAGATAAAGAAATTTTTCCTGACTCTTCATCGATTGACATTACCTTTACTTTAACTTCATCTCCAACAGAAAGGTGCTCGTTAATATCTTTAACAAACCCATGAGCAACTTGAGAAATGTGAACTAATCCTTGTTTTTCTCCATCGATTGCTACAAACGCTCCAAAAGGTTTAATACCTGTAACTTTTCCTTCTACTACACTTCCAACTTCTACTTGAACTGACATGAAAACAACTCCTAACTATTTTTTAACTTATTAAGTATAGCACAAATCGACATAATACACAAAGAGAGTGTTTTACTTTTATATACCACTTTTATTTTTGTCTAAAACATTTCAGAAAATGCGTAAGCGCGCACAGAAAAAAAGAGGGTCCCAAAAGCATCAGTTCACAAAAGCCAAAAACTAAATAGAGACGTACTTAATTGTTTCCGTCTTTACTTAGCGCCTATGTTGACTGACACCTTGTGTTAGGGACAACCCTCTTTACTACAACTCAGCTAATTTTTTTGTCACAAGTTGAGTCAATTCTGTTTCTGAGATCGTTTCTAAATTCGCCTCTGAAGAGGATAAATTTTTCCAAGCTTCATTTTCCGTTAATTGGGAAACAATAAGCTCAATTAAATCTTTTTTATTTAATTTTGAATACCCACGAATTTTGCAACTTTTAGCAAGAGCAACTAGCTTGTCCTTCGTATAAGTTTGTAATGTTTCTTGAAGAGCATTGTCGCCAGAATCAGCTTCTTCACTCTCAACCACTTCTTTAGATGGATGTACTTCTCTTTGCGCTTCTTCGGCACTCTTATCAGAAGACTCTTTTTTCGTTTCATCATCGACACCAATCATGTCCATTAACGTTTTTTCGAGATCTTCCCAATCATTTAACACAGGTCCAAATTTACTTTTTTCAATTTGCAACTGTTGTAGTGCCTGCTCTTTGTCACTAGCATGTAATGATGTTTTTATTTTTAATGAAATCGCTTCGTATACATCTGCAATTTCGTCTAATTCACGTGTATCAAAACGGTCTACTGCTTGCTTTGCTTTTTCCATATCACCAACAGCACTGTAATATTTTCCAAAACTTAAGAAAACTGTGGCTAAAGGTGCAATTTCAAGAGCCTCGTTAAGTGCAGTTTCTGCTTTACTATAATCGTTTGTTTGTAAAAATGCTTCAGCAATTTGTAAGTATACTGGCAAAAATTGAGGGGCTTCTTTGCGAACAGCATTAAACTTTAGGAGAGCTTCTTCGGATTTTCCTTCAGCAAGATCCGTTTTACCTCCCGCAAAAATACTACTTAATTCCTCGTTTAATGAGAGCTCGACTGGTTTTAGTGATATTTCCTGCCAGTTGCCCTCTATCCATACTGTCACTGGTTGGTTTGCTTCACCCCACTCAGCGAGGACAGACAGAAGCTGCTTTTTCAACCAATCTTCAAGTCGTTGAGACTTTAAAAGCTCTCTTGTTAATTGTAATGACCAAGGGCTATGGTGATTTCTTATGAACTCTACTCCCGCTTGCTTTTCCTGTTCACTTCCATTAAATAAAGACGAAACCATCATCAGTTGTTCAAACCCTAAATCGTCTTCTGCATAAAGAAGGGGGATTGGTAAATTCTCTTCAGAAAACAAAAGAAGATTATTTTTTAAAATCACGCCTTTTTCTTTAATAGGTTCGTTCACTTTTATTTTTTCAAAAGCCTTTTGAGCGTCGTCTATATAACCTTCGTTACTTAGGGCCAATGCCGATCGATATAAAGACATCGGTGCAAAGTGGGC
>SKOL01000492.1 GCA_007120055.1 Anaerobacillus sp. | reverse complement strand
AGAACTTTATGCAGGATTTTAAAGATACGATCAAAGAAGTTGTCTATGCCGTCATACCGATTACATTAGTTGTTATTATTCTTCAATTCTCAATTATTTGGCTACCATTTGAAATGTTCTTGCAGTTTTTAGTTGGGGTCGTCTTTGTAACAATAGGTCTCATTCTTTTTCTATTAGGGGTGCATATCGGCCTACTTCCAGTTGGTGAAATGATTGGTTCTGCCTTACCGAAAACAAATAAACTGTGGATGATTCTATTTTTTGCCTTTTTATTAGGATTTGTCGTGACGGTAGCTGAACCTGACGTCAGAGTTTTAGCGAACCAAATTGACCTCGTTTCAAACGGAGAAATATCTAGCAACATTCTCATTTACTCCGTCGCTTTAGGAGTAGGGATTTTTGTGGCTCTGGCGATGTTACGAATTATTTTCAACATTAAAATTACCCACCTATTAATGGTTGGATATGGCTTAGCTTTCTTAATTGCAGCATTTACACCAGCTAACTTTATTCCGATTTCATTTGACGCAGGTGGTGTTACAACTGGTCCGATGACGGTTCCATTTATTTTAGCATTAGGGGTTGGAGTTGCCTCAGTATTAAAAGGGAAAGCATCTTCGAGTGATAGTTTTGGACTTGTTGCACTAGCTTCGATCGGTCCAATTTTAGCAGTCTTAATCTTAGGGGTGATTTACGGATGACGATACATGTTTTCAAAGGGTTTAGTCATGTATTACTAGAAGTGACGTTTGCATTAGTTCCATTAGTCATCTTTTTCCTCGTTTTTCAATTTTTCTTTCTAAAATTAGACAGAAAAAAGCTAGTTAACATTGGCAAAGGTATAGTATTATCATTTTTAGGATTAGCTTTTTTCTTACAAGGGGTACATGTTGGTTTTTTCCCAGTAGGAGAAGCCATTGGTGAAAAATTAGGGAGTTTATCTTATAGTTGGATACTAATACCGATCGGATTTTTATTTGGATTTGTTGCAACTTTTGCTGAACCTGCCGTTCGCATATTAAATCATGAGGTCGAGAAGGTTTCAGGCGGTTACATCTCTCAAAAAGTGATGCTCTATACATTATCCATTGGTGTCGCTATTTCAATTTCACTTTCGATGATGAGAATTTTACTTGGGATACCACTTTGGTATTTTATTATCCCTGGATATTTGATTGCACTCATCTTAATGTTTTTTTCATCTAAAAGGTTTACAGCGATTGCCTTTGATTCAGGTGGAGTTGCAACCGGGCCAATGACAGTGACCTTTGTTTTAGCAATTGCAGTTGGTGTAGCATCAGCTATAGAGGGACGTGACCCACTTTTAGATGGATTTGGAATGATCGCATTAGTCGCATTATCACCAATTATTTCTGTGCTAATATTAGGACTATTGTTTGAAGGAAAGGGGGCGGAACGAAGCAATGAACAAAATAAACAAGGCGCATAAAGTGATTATTACCATTGTTAAAAAAGGACAAGCAAAAAAGGTCGTAAAAGTTTCCAAAGGTGCTGGCGCTGAAGGTGGTACCATTCTACTTGGAAGAGGTACAGGAGTACATGAAAATAAATCATTTTTAGGAATTCCAATTGTCCCTGAAAAGGAAATCGTCTTAACTTTAGTAGATGATAAAATAAGCGAACGTGTTCTTTCTGCTATTGAGGAAGGTGCAAATCTTTGTGAACCAGGTGCTGGTTTAGCGATGAGAATTGATACAAAAGCAATTATTGGCATTGCCCATTTAGTTGGTATAAATTCCGAAACACTTGAACGAGCGGAGGTAAAAACGATGATGAATAATCAAAAGGTAATGTATGATTTGATTGTTACGATTGTAAATAAGGGGGATTCTGATCAAGTTGTCGATGCCTCGAAAAAAGCTGGTGCTGAAGGTGGTACCATTATCTCAGGACGCGGAACTGGTATCCATGAACAAGCGAAGTTATTTAATATTCCAATTGAGCCCGAAAAAGATATTGTGTTAACGTTAATTGATCGTGAGAAAACACAACAAGTATTGCAGACAATCGATGAAGATGCAGGACTCAATCAACCTGGAAAAGGAATAGCCTTTGTTCTTGAAGTAGAGAAAACGATCGGTATTAATCACATATTAAATCGAATGGTAAATGAAAAATTTGATAGCACGGATAACTGAAAAAAGCTGACCATTGTGGTTAGCTTTTTTACTACAAATATATAATAAAAATTTAATCCCATAAATAAATCATTTATTGTTTCCTTTAATATCTTACTAAAGTAAGAAAGCGTTTGAAATACGATATTAAGGATGCAATCTCTAATATGGCCGCGTATCCAGAAAGAGTAATTAAGGAGATAGTCTGTGCAACTACAACCGAAGAGTCTACTTTTTGGGCTGATCAAGTGCTTGGTAAGCTACCTGATACTTTCCTCCATCCGCTACTTCTGAATGGTACAAGGCCTTGAGGGCATTGTTTTTTTCAAGATCATGCTCAGCCTTCAGTTCTTTAAAGCGTGTATGCAATTCTTTATTTTCTTTAATTAGTTGTTGCATTTGCGATTTTATATACTTCAAAATATTTTCTCCTTCCTGAATCTCTGAGTTTAGCCTAATTTCTCATGAGAAATAGCCTGTTTAAAAAGGTCCCTAAATTGCTCCCGGTCTTCTGCTGTAAAAGGCTTTGGTCCCTTTGTTCGCTGTCCGCTTTTTCTCGCCATTGCACTTAAATAACGTGTTTGTAATAATTGGTCAATATTATCATTTGTATATTTAAATCCTTTATGGTGGAGGACGATAATCCCTTTTGCTAAACCAAGCGATGCAAGACCATAATCTTGCGTCACGATAATATCTCCTTTTTCCACTAACTTTACAATCCGATAATCTGCAGCATCTGCTCCAGTATCAACATAAATGGTCTCCACTCCTGATGGCTGTTCTGCATTAGAAAAATGAGAAAGGCTTGTAACAAGGATAACTGGAATTTCAAAATTCCTTGCTTCAGAAATAATAATATCTTTCACCGGACAAGCATCTGCATCCACATAAATTTTCATCTCTCTCCTCCTGTTAAGAAGTTCGACTTACTATTTAACTTAATCTTTTTCAACTTTAAAGGGTCCTGGTGACTTTTGATTAAAAATAAACAAGAGTTCTTCCTTTTGCTGAATTTTTCTATCCTCATATTACACTTTATAGAATTGTGTTGGCAAATGTTGAGTAGTTGACGTTTCAAAATACTTTTACTATTGATGAAAAACCACTATTTCGTGTATAATCTAAATAGATACACGCCAGAATAAAAAAATGACCGAACGCTGCGAACGTCCGGTCGGTACAACTACACCCGCTAGAAGAGCGGTGACCAAATGTTGTAAAAATAGTAACCGTTAACCTTGGTTGGGCTGGACGGTTACTTTTTTCTTTCTTTGACAATTAGTAAAACCAATCAGTAATAAATGTATTATTTTTTGCTGTAACTTCTTCGATTTCGCCATTTTTATACTGAAGCACGAACTTATCTAATTGACGATCAGTTGTCACAGCACCGTGAATAATATTTCCAACTTCTAATCGACTGGCAGGCATATTTCGACTTTCGTTCCACAATTAGGTTCGCTTTCGAAATGAATGGTTCCCTTATGTTCTTGAATAATTTTCTTCGTTGTCATCAAACCAAGACCAGTTCCCTTTTCTTTCGTCGTATAAAAAGGTGTCCCAATATTTTCAAGAAACTCTTTTGGAATTCCTTTTCCTTGATCTTTAATTTCTATTTTTATCGTTTGCTCGTCTAATAGGTATGCGTTCACATTGATTTCTCCACCACTTGGCATCGCTTCAATCGCATTTTTGATCACATTTATAAAAACTTGTTTTAGTTGATTTTGAACACAGTTTATTTCTGGCAAAGGTTTGAAATCTTTTTTTATTTCAACATTGTTTATAAGTGCTTGTGAAAATAATAGTGTTATTACACCTTCGATGATTTTACTAATTTGTTCAGGTTTGAAGTCTTTGGCTTGAGGTTTCGCTAAAACTAGCAATTCGTTTGTGATCATTTCAATTCTAGACATTTCCTCTGTGACAATGTCAAAATAAAACTCATCAATTTCCTTATTTTCTTCTTTCATCAATTGCACAAAACCTTTAATTGATGTAAGTGGATTTCTAATCTCGTGAGCAATAGACGCTGCTAGTTCTCCTACAGCGGTTAGTTTTTTTGTTTGAATTAATATTTCTTCTGCTTGCTTAACATGTCTAATATCTTTAGCAATAGCATATACTCCGACAATTTTATCTTCTACCGTTATCGGTATATTGGTTAACTTAATATCAATAATGTCACCATTTTTATGTATAGCTTTTGTTTCGTAGTTTTGAATCTCACCTTGTGCCGCTTTGAAAAAAAATTCGCTAACTCTCTCCAATTCTTCATCTACAGTTAGCCGTTTAAATGATATTTGAAGAAGCTCGTCTTCACTATAACCCAACAATTTTTCCATTGCTGGATTACAACTTAAGAAATTGCCATGTAAGTCGAGTGAATGAATGCCATCTGCACTATTCATAAAAAGTGATTTATAATGTTCATCAAGTTCTTTTGTTTTTTGTCTCTGTTCAGTTATATCTTTAAAATAGACCGTTAACCCGGTCACTGATGGAAAAGCGCTAATATTAAACCACGTCTTTAAAGGAGGATAATACAATTCGAAAAAGACAGACTGCTGTTTTCGGATCGCTTTATGATATTGATTATATATTGGAGATTCAACTGCTCCAGGAAACTGCTCCCATATTTTTTTACCTAACAATTCTTGTCTTTTTGTTTTTAGCATTAGACTAGCTGCCTCATTACAATAGGTGAAATTCCAGTCTACGTCCAAACAATAAATTCCATCTGTAAATCTTTCTAAAATTTCTAGTTCTCGATTATCAACCATTGATGTTCCTCCGACTACGATCTACTGTACTATATGTGAGTGGAAATTTATTTATTGCTTTAAAACCCAATCAATATTCCTTTTTTAGATTTCAGTTATTAATGAATTTAATCGTAAATACAGTTCCCTTTAAAAAGGTTTCTAAGTTCTTACTAATTGCAGTATTACCTTGATCTTCTGACTCCAATTGGGGCCAGACCCTTATCTTTCTTTTATTCTACCATTTTAGATTGTCAAAGTGTTTGATTTTTTAGCACAATTTGTCAAACTATTGTTCTTCACAATCCCATTCTGCACAGTATGCGTCTAAAAAAGCACTAAATCAAATTGATTTAGCGCTTTTAGATGATTGCTTTCTCTTTTAGAAAGCTACAGTAGATGGTATATCATCGTTTTTATTTTGTTTTATAGTTCAACCTTTTTTACTAGTAACAGTAATTTTTCCACCCATTGCTTCAATAATTTTATAACAAACCATCATTCCTAAACCTGTGCCTTCTTTTTTTGTTGAGTAAAATGGTAGACCTAAATTCCTTACTTCTGTTTCAGTCATTCCACAGCCATTATCTTTAATTTGAATTGTAGCTAAATTCTCGTCTTCAAATGTAAAAATATCAATTCTTCCACTTGGAGTTAACTCCAATGCTTCAATCGCATTTTTTACTATTAACTTTGAGCAAATTTTTTAGTAGTTAGTTACTTTCCTTATTTTTCCTATCCTCTTCATATGATTCTTCCATAATTCCATTATAATCTTGTGAATATCCTTTATCGTGGTGCCGATCAGGGTGGCCTAACATATATGTATTTTTTCCTAATCGAATATAATTCAAAATTAGTAACCCGATTGCCAATGTTAAACCAATATAAATTCCTATGCTAAAGTCGTATATTACTGAAAAAATCAGTAATGGAGCAGACAGAGTTATTAGTAAGTATTGTAATGTTATTATTTTAATTTTCAATCCCCTCCTATATTTTGCTAACATTTAACCTCTTCAAATAAACCTCTTAGAAAGAAATACTATTAGATACAAAAGGAGCATTCACTTATACTAATTGATCTTAAGTAATTAAATAAACAAGAACAACCACTTATTGACTGTTCCTGTTGTTTAAGTAATGCTATCATGTTTCGTCAGTTTAAGTAAATCACCTCACAATATCATGGATATTCATAAAACAATAATACCAAATAATACCTAATTGTTGTTCTTTATTGCACAAAAAACGGGCGGTAAATGATACTGCCCGTTTTTTACTAACCTCATCCAATAGTTTAAGTGTAACACTTCACAAACTCTCTCTTTTATTGCATGAGAACTCAATAAAGAGAAAAAGAAAAGACCATATCAATAATTAATTATATGGTCATACAAGTTGTCTATTTAATTCTCACCTGGGAAAAGGACGGCTAAAATAACAACATCCTTATCAATTAACTTGCAATAAACCTTAAACTTCTTAACCACTACCCTTGAAATACCTTTATATTTACCAAATTCTTCAGTATAGAATTTACCAATAATATCATTCGCTAATAGATCTTCAGTTTCTAAAATAAACTGAGAAATAAAATCTAATGTCTCTTCTGGTGTAAATCTTTCACTTCTAAACAGAGTAAGTTTTTCCATAACAGCAGGGGACCAAATAACATTTCGCTCATACATTACATAAAGTCCTTTTTGGAAAGTGATCTCAATAACTCTGCAGTAGTCATGCCCTGTCCATTTTCGTATTGCTCCATGCTTTCCTTTAACATACGCTTGAGCTTAGGGTTTTGTTCAGCTTCAACCTTAATGGATTGTTCATCATCTTCTTGAAGAACAAGAGTAAATTTCCCCTTGCCAGGAATAGAAAACTGAACTACAGAATTCTCACTATTCATATTATAGATATACTTCATTAGCTCTTCTGAAGAAAGTTTTTTTTCCATAATTATCACCACCATTATGATCCTTTCTCTTATAATACCATAACGATTTCTTGTAATATACTACTGCAATTACTTATTGTGTAATATTTCCATATTTCTTGAATTTAACTGCCTCATTAGCGCCTTTATGGGAGTTAGTGTATCCTGCACTAGCGCATTCGTTAGTTAAAATAGATTTATTTTTAAGGGAGGAAGAAAAATATTCCAATAAACAAAAAGAAGCAGCTAGAGACAGGAGACTTTCCTTGCTTCGGAGCTTAGGGCTTTGTGAGATAGCTTCTTGAGTAAGCTTCATGCTAAAAAAGCGCGGTCGGGGTCGACGGCGCTTAGGGGGTAGAAGTGGAACAATATCCGTAATAGTCGAAGTAATTTGGCTTTGCTCATCTGCGCCTATTACTACTTTTCCGTTAGGAAGAAGAGTATAGGTATTGTTATTTTTTGTTAAAACTTCATCTTTAATTGAGAAAGAAATAGCTTCTTTAGGCGTTTCACTTATCAAATTTTCTAAGAAAAATCCGAAATCTACAATGCGAATCATTCTCGAAATCCAACTACCAAAATATAATTTTTTCTCGGGGCGCCCTAAGTCTTTTAAGAAAAGGGATAAAGGAAAATCCTGTGGAATACTTGTAAAAACAAATTCATTGATACGAGCATCCATGCCTAACATAAACTGCTTAAGCGTATAAAAGGCAGCCAAGGTTGTATAACGGAAGGCTGTTATCACCATATTATTTCCATCTAGGTTATATAAAATATAACCACACGGTTGCTCGTCCTTATCAAATGCGACTGCAACTTTAATATCTTTGCGCTTATACTTAATATCTTCATAACACGATGGCCAACTCAGTTCATTATATGTAGAGTTGGTAAAAAAATAGTCATTTAACCCCTTGTAGGCTTCTTGGAGTTCCTTATTATCAGCGATTACATCTGTTTTTACTGTGTAGCCTTTTTGTTCCAATGCATCAGAACAAAACATACGGTCAATACCTATTCTGTATTGATCACAAGCAAATTCAAACCCGAATTTTCGATAAAAAGAATCTCTTGAAGGATCAACTAACATAATAGGAATCCTATTGTCCAAACAACGTTTTGCATCATTTAACATTTGATCATGAATTAAGCCCCTCTTTTGATAAGAAGGAAGAGTAGCGAGCCCATCAATGTAATGTCCTTTAAATTCTTTTTTTGAATGGTTACAGAAAAACGTGATAGTTTCCCATCATTCCGCGGTCCATCTATCTGTGTGTATTAGATCATAAGTTCCATGTTACTCATTAATTTGAGATAGTAAGATTGGTTCCATACCGCAACGTTCACGGTATT
>SKOL01000521.1 GCA_007120055.1 Anaerobacillus sp. | reverse complement strand
TGAAGAACCAGCAGGTGAAGAACCAACTGATGCAACTGGATATGATGATGGGAGATACAGAGGGGTTTACTTTGATCGTGACCTTGAGCAAGTAGGTATTCAGTTTGAGATTGAGGACAATGTATTTACTGATATAGGTTTCAGACAGTTAGCGCACGGAGGTAATGATTATCGTTCAATGGAAGAAGGCGACCCAATGTACGGGTTAAAGCAGCTGTATGTAGAAGCTGCAGAGTACTTGTTAGGCAAGCCGTTAGAAGCCGTTAATGATTTATATTCACCAGGAGACATTATCGAAGACATTGATGGATTTAGTAGTGCAACGATTAGAGCAAACAAAATCGTTTCAGCCATTAATGATGGTTTGAATAGAGGGTTATACGTACCAGCGGGTGAATTTAGTACAGAAATTGGATCTTATGATGATGGAAGATACAGAGGGATTTATTCAGACCGTAGTCTTGAGCAAGTAGGAATTCAGTTTGAAATTGAGGACAATGTATTTACAGAAGTAGGCTTTAGACAATTGGCTCACGGTGGGAATGACTATCGTGCAATGGAAGAAGGCGAGCCAATGTATGCGTTAAAGCAGCTTTATGAAGAAGCGGCTGAATATTTAGTAGGGAAACCATTAGAAGCAGTATTTGATTTACATTCACCAGGTGAAATCATTGAAGATATTGACGGATTTAGTAGTGCAACGATTAGAGCAAACAAGATTTTTTCAGCAGTTATGGATGGCTTGAATCGAGGATTATACGTACCAGCGGGTGAATTCAGTACAGAAATCGGACCATTTGATGATGGAAGATACAGAGGAACATATCATGACCGTGACCTTGAGCAAGTCGGTGTTCAGTTTGAGATTGAAGATAACGTATTTACAAGCATCACGTTCAGACAGTTAGCACATGGTGGAAATGACTATCGTGGCATGGAAGAAGGCGAGCCAATGTATGCGTTAAAGCAGCTTTATGAAGAAGCGGCTGAATACTTAGTAGGTAAGCCATTAGACGCAGTCTATGATCTACATTCACCGGGCGAGATTATCGATGATATCGATGGATTTAGTAGCGCAACGATTAGAGCTAACAAAATCTTCTCAGCGATCATTGACGGTTTAAACAGAGGGATTTATTAATAGTAAGCTAAGGTCTTAGTACGAATTTAATTTATTAGATTTAGTAACGCGATTTTCTTAAAAGGGAAATCGCGTTATTTTATTTTGCAAGATCGATACACCTCCACGAGTATAGGAGCAGAAAATCTATTAATGGTGGCGATTGATGCAGCGAAATATACGCTCATTACAAAAATTAACGCGTGCTCGTCGTGAGTTAGTTGATGAGCAAACTTCTACTCAAAACTTAATTAGGATGCATATAGACCATGTATTTCGTCAATTTCAGGGAAAGAGTGTTTGGAATAACGGCAAGCGTAAGCACGTGCAACCATTTTCTCAAATGTTCGGTAAAACTCCCCTTTATCTTATGAACATTATCCACACCCTAGTGATATTCTAGCTCTAGGTGTAAAGGGGTTACGAGAAATATCTGTACGGGAAAACCTAAAGCTACGTGATAAATCCAAGGAGTGACAGGTACCTCTCGAATAGGATACAATGCTTTTATAAACAAACTATTTGGAGGCGCTATGTTTTTTTCGTTACGAAATCGGCTATTTATTATTTTCACTATATTGTTAACGGTTCCATTTCTTGTTTTATCACTGATCATACCTAGCTGGTTTACATCGGTTATCGAAGAGCAAACGAAGGATTATACTCTTGATATGATGGATCAATATTCTCTTTATATAGATTCAGTTACGGTTCAAGCGGAGGATTTAGGTAAGCAAGTCCTTGTAAATCAAACGACACAACAGTGGTTAAATATGGAGAAGGATGCTACCGGAACTACTCATGCAGAGCGTCATTTTATTAGAAATGAATTGAGGTCGCGATTATCTTCGATGGTTTTAAATAACTCCAATACAATGTCAGTTTCAGTTTTTTTAAATGATGGTACTGGTATTTGGGGGGATCACCCCTTTTTAAATGAAGTGGGATGGTTTAAAGATTTCTCAGAAAATAACCAACGTTGGTTAAAAGCGCATCCCGATGCTTATCAGCAAAACTATGTGGTAGGCAATGTAAATAGTTATGTCATTCCCCTGTTTGATATTTATACGTTAGAGCAATCAGGAGTGATTAAAGTCAATTTTCCTTCAACCTTGTTGGAAACGGCCTTAAGAACGATTAAACTTGGAGAAAATGGCCGTGTCTATTTATTAAATAGTCAGAGGGAAAATGTATTGGCGGGAAATATAAAAACGCCACAAAATGTATTAGATTATAGTTTAGAAAAAATCATCGACGGTAGAGATGATAAAGGCATTATTGAAACGTTTCATAATGACGAAGAATACCTCGTGTTCTTTCAAAAGTTAACCGTTGGTGACTGGGTGTTATTTAGTGAAATTACGAAATCTGAATTATTTTTTCAAATTGACCAACTGCAAAAGAAGTTACTATATACAAGTGCTATTATATTTTTCTTAACAATCGTTGCTTCATATTTATTTTCAACCAATATCGTTCGTCCGCTAGGGAAGCTTGCTAATGCCATGGGTTTTCTCGAACGAGGAGATTTTACAGGGGCAAAACAAGCGATGCCTCCTTTTAAATCAAATAAAGATGAAGTTGGTTATTTGATCAAAGTTTTCGATCAAACACTTGATCGTTTAAACAACTTAATCAAAATAGAGTATGAATCAAATATTCGCCGAAAAGACGCAGAATATAAAGCTTTATTACTCCAAATCAACCCTCATTTTATGAATAATACACTCGAAATTATTGGAGGGTTAGCTGCGCAAGGGAAAAATAAGGATGTCATGAATGTAAGTGTATATTTAGGGCGGATGATGAGATATTCCTTAAATACGCACAGCGATGTCGTAACATTAGGCGAGGAAATCAATTATATCCGTAATTTTACTGATATTTTAAAGGTAAGATATGAAGAGGATATTTCTATTGAGATCATCGAGGATCCACAAACGAAATCGCTACAGATCATTAAATTTATCATCCAGCCACTTGTTGAAAATGCGGTGAAATATAGCTTTATTGATAATGCATTTGCTGAGATAAAAATCAATACAGAAAAGTATAATGATCAAATATTAATCAAGGTCGAAGATAATGGAATAGGGATGTCTGAAGAGGTCATTTCAGGTCTAGTAAATGCGGGTATAAATAATGAGTCTAATAATGTTTTAGCTAGTAAAGGGACGAGCATTGGCTTGAAGAATGTCCTTGGAAGATTGAAGTTATATTACGGTGAAGACTTTTCGTTTCATATTGAATCTGAAAAAAATAAAGGCACAAAAATTACATTGTGTATAAAATTTAGGGGGGATATACAGGATGAACGTATTAATCATTGATGATGAAATACAAATTCGTAGAGGGTTACGAATGAAAATTGATTGGGAACAAGAAGGATTCGAAATTGTCGCTGAAGCCTCTAATGGACAAGAAGCCTTTGAAAAGTTAAAACATCAAAAGATCGACATCGCGATTACAGATGTACGAATGCCAATCATGGATGGTATCGAATTTGTTAAACAATGTCATCTTGAATATCCCGATGTAAAAACTCTCGTCTTATCGGGTTATTCCGATTTTGACTATGCGAAATCATCGATGCAAGCAGGAGTGAAAGACTACTTATTAAAGCCAGTTGCACCTGATGAATTAGTAGAGGCATTGCAACGGATTCGTAAAGAAATAGAAGAAGAAAAGCAAAAACAAATTGAAGCAGATCGCATGGTTCAGCTTGTTCATAACCAGTTAGAAGAAATGCGCGAACAATATCTGCTTTATTTAGTAAAAGAGGAGTTTTCAGAGCTAAATATGGCTATTGAAAGATTGCAACAGTTAAAGTTAGAACAATTTGCAAATGAGAACGTACAGGTGCAGTTTGTAACGGTAGAAATTCGCACCTTGGGAAATAACGAAGATGAAATAAAAGAACTTTGGCTACCTTTTAAAATGCTTTGTAAAGAAGTCGGCGAAGAAAATGAAGCAACTTACTCTTTTTATGATGCAAGTTATGGTAATATGATCCACTTTATTCAACGAGTTAATTCAGAACCGTTAACTCACAAATCGAGCTTTATTAAAAATTTACAAACGAAAGTGAAACAGTTTTTGAATTTGGAAACAGTTGTTGGGATTGGGAAAGTTGTTACTGGACATACCGAATTTAAAAACGGTTATATTTCCGCCTTACTTTCTTGGAGTCAAAGTAAGGTAGGATCACACTCACAGGTGATCGAGGGAGCAGCGACGACTGAAGTGTTTGATTTTTCGGTTGATTTTGAAAAGCGACTAATCAACGCCATTGAAAATGTAGATCATAAAGCCTTTAAAAAATACATGGGTGAGATTTTAGGTAAAACGAATAATCAATCAATGTTGTCGTTTTCTTTCGTTGCCAATCGACTGTTATTTTTGTTAGGGTCACTAGCAAAAAAATACGATATTGAGACGACGGAAATCAATAACATGATATGGAATTGCCAACAGAGTATATGGGAACTTAACTCCCAAAGTAAAGTGATTGAACAGCTCATTCATTTAGCACATTTAATTATTGAGAAGGTAAATGACGTGCGGTCTTCTTCGAGTGGGGCCCAGTTAGTAGAAAATGTCCGCCGCTTTCTGGATAAGCATTATGCAAGTGAAATTTCACTGTCGACATTATCAGAACGATTCCATATCAATAGTGCTTATTTGTCTGAAATTTTTAAAACGCATGTCGGTCAAAACTTTAGCGATTATTTAAACCGTTTGCGAATGGAAAATGGAAAGCAATTTTTGAAAGACCCACAATTGAAAATTATCGATGTCGCTCATCTCGTCGGATTTTCTAATTCTGGATATTTTAGTACTGTATTTAAAAAACACTTTGGTAAAACACCGGCTGAATATCGTAAATCACTAGAATTAAGTGAATAATTTATAGATAAGGCAAGACGCAAAGCATTTGTGAATAGCTGGAGTTTTTTTAATATTACTATTTAACCTAGTGATGGCACTTGCTATAACTCTTAACAACACTGCAAGGAAAAAGGTGATTGTATGAATAAAAAGCTCGTTTTCGTAATTCTTTCATTAATTGTGATTCTTTTCGCTGGATCCATCCTATCTACTTTTAACATTTTTTCTAGCAACAAGGCAGATAAAGATGAAAAATTAGAAGATGAGGAAAAAATCGAGCTCGTATTTTGGCGTAATGGCGGAAACCTAGCGTTTAATGAAGCATATGAACAATTGGTCACTGCTTTTGAAGCTGCCAATCCAAATATTGTGATTAATATGCAATCTGATCATTGGGCACAAGAATATGAATTGCGGCTACGTACAGAATTGGCTGCAGGTAACCATCCCGATATTATGACAATTGACAGTCCTAACTTAGCTCTTTATGCAAACGCAGGGGCGCTGTTATCATTAGATCACTACATGAAAGAAGAAGGGGATATTGAGGATATACTTGAACCTACTTTAGCTGGATTAACGTTTAAAGGTGAAATTTTTCTCGCTCCTATCGTAGAATCGAGTATTGCCTTATATTATAATAAGCATTTATTCGAAGAGGTTGGTATACCGTTCCCATCACGAAACCCAGACGAACCTTTGACGTGGGATGAGGTACTAGAGATAGCTCAAAAAATAACTAATCACAAAACGGGAGTACACGGGATCGATCCAGCACAAGGGTTTGGTGAAGGGGAAGGCCCCGCTTATTTTAAAATGCCTATCCTTTGGCAGTTTGGTGGGGAGGTACTTAGTCCTGATGGCAAAACAGCGGATGGTTATTTAAATTCTGAAGAAGCGTTGGAAGCATTGCAGTTTTATCAAGACCTTTATCATAAACATCAAGTAGCTGCTTTTGAGTTGCCACCAGGTGCGATAGAAACAAATCAACTTGCTATGACTGTATTGGGATCTTGGCACTTAGTAGAATTAGAAAGATTTTCTGATTTTAAACTAGGCGAAGATTTTGGAGTGGCACCATTGCCTAAAGGTAAATATCAAGTGGCACCCAATGGAGGCTGGGCACTTGGAATCTCCTCGCAGTCTCAGTATCCTGAAGAAGCTTGGGAATTCATTAAGTTTGTAACAAGTTATGAGGGATCTAAAATTTTTGCAGAAATTACAGGAGAAATTCCTGCAAGATATTCAGTAGCCAACGATTTACCAGAATTAAATGAGTACCCTAAAAATATTTTTATACAACAAGGTCAAAAATACTCAAAGAATAGACCCGTAACTCCAGCCTATTCAGTAGTAAGTGATGCGATTAAGACATTATTTGAAGAAGTTGGACTTGCCGGAAGAGATGTAAAAGAAGCAGCGGATGAAGCGGTAGAAAAAATAAATAGTGCTTTAAGTGAGTGAAATTCATAATTACCAAAAACGAGCCACATCACGCAATATATAGTTTGCGAATGGTTTTGGCGCAACTATATATTGATCTTAGTGGCGAAAATAATGAATTATGAATTTCATTAAACTAAACAGAAATAATTAAGGTCTTTCAAAGGGCTGTCCCATAAGAAGTGTCAGACACTTCTTATGGGACAGCCCCTTTATTTTGTATGTAAAAGAGTTGGACAGTTGGTAAGCTGGAAAGGGAAAAGTTGACTTATACATGTTCCATGGTGAAGGGGCACCGCCATGAGGTTTTTGTATGAAAAAAGCGGGTGCTTTTGCGAACGAACGTCTGAGATTCGTTAGAAGGTCAAGGTGAAGTGAGGGAAAGCACTCGCTTTTCCATATTAGATGGTGACGGTTTTGTATGATCAATGGAAATTAGTTGTTTTGCAACCGTTTTCAATTCCCGAAAATTTTAAATGGATGTACCCAAAAATATTAAACTTTTATTATAGGTTGCTTTGTTAAAGTAAGTAATGAGACTGAGAATTTGAATTTCTTAATAGTGGAGGTGCGCAAAACATGTTTGATATGTCTCAATGGTACATTCGAGTGGGCACTTTAGCATTTAATTTAGTTCTATTAAATATTCTATGGATTTTATTTTCCTTTTTAGGCCTTTTTATAATAGGATTTTTCCCAGCTACTGCAGCATTATTTGCTGTTTTGAAGCAAATGATTATGGAAGATGAAGATATCGCTGTTTTTAAACTATTTTTGAAGAAATTTAAATCTGAGTTCCTCATGTCAAACCTTATCGGGTACATCACTTTGATTTTTGGAGTTATTTTATATATAGATATTCGAGTACTACAACAATTAGATAGCGGCTTTCTACAATTAGCGCTGGCGAGCGCTACGGTTGTCATCAGTTTTGTATATTTATTGACCTTACTATACATTTTTCCGATATTCGTTCATTTCGATATGAAACTTTGGCAATACCCAAAACATGCGTTAATTTTGGCGGTTGCAAAACCGTTCCACACGATCTTCTTACTCGTACTGCTTGCTCTGGTAGTAATGTTGTATATGATTATTCCAGCATTAATTTTTGTTTTCGGCATGAGCTTAGTCGCTTATGTTATGACAAAAATAGCATCGTATTCCTTTCCTAGAAAAGAATGTGGGGTTAGCGACTAAAAAAAGACTTAGAGGAACCAATTTCTCTAGGTCTTTTTTTATTGAAAGCGCCACTGCGTTTGCTCCTGCGGTTACTCGTCGCATAAAAAAACTTGCTCCTGCGGTTACTCGTCGCACGAAAACCCTTGCTCCTGCGGTCGAAAACCCTTGCTCGTCGCAAAGTTGCATGAAGCCTCTTCTAGAAGTATTTCATGGTGTGATTGAGGTCAGTTACTTTGTAACCGATTTCAATTTACCGAAAATTTTAAAACTCTTAAACCAAAGATATTAAAATATCTCCTCAAACTATTTTGTTATATTTAATTCAAGAAAGCGCTACCGCACTTCTCGCTCAAGGGATACGGAGTTTTCGAAGGTACAGTTTCTTCGCATGATTGGTGTGATGGAAAGGAACAAGTGCGGAAGCTTCCTACCAATATAAAACTAGAAAAATATCATCAAAGGGGGGATGTTCATGGCTCAAAATTTAGGACCTTTGGCTAAGACCGCTGATGTTTCTAATCAGGTGCCTAAGATGCCACAAAAGAAGCAAAGCCGTTTGAACTATATTAGAAAAAATTGGGT
>SKOL01000779.1 GCA_007120055.1 Anaerobacillus sp. | reverse complement strand
CAGTTTAGCACAAGAAGTTGTTGCTATTCTTGTTTAAAGAGTTATTTAGGAGGTTGAACTATGAGAAAAAAATTATTCTATTTTTGTTTAACTATTGTTTCTGTCTTAATAGTAGGTTGTTCGAATAATGTAGATGAGCAACAAGTAATTGATGATGCAATTGAGGATATTGAATATCATGTATTACTACCAGAATATATCCCTTCTGATTTAAAGTTCAAAAGTGTAATTACAGATTACAACTTGTTTAGAATATCTTATGAAAATGGAGACGGAACAAAACGCATTCATATCACACAAGATGACCACACCTATTTAAATTGGGAAAGACTTTTAAAGTTTGCCGAAACAGGAGAAAATCCGTATGATAAGAGTCCTGATTTCACTTATCTAAAAATTGGCGATTTTGTTGGAGAGTACAAAAAAACTCCAAACAAAGAATTTTTTCAGTTTTCATTTATACCTATCATACCTAGAGACGAAATTTCGATGTATCCTTATTACAGAGTCGTTTCAGTCGGGCTTGAGGAAAATGAATTCAATAAGGTTATTGAGTCATTACAATAAATTAAATTTATTAAACTAACGGAAGCATTAGTTCAAAAAAAGGAATTAGTTGTTGTGCAACCTAAAGGGGAGATTTTTTATTGTCAAATAAACATCTTAAAGAGAAATATAATGCGACATTTAATATAGTAAAAAAGATAGTTAATGAATGGGACCCTGTTGGGTTGTTGCCTTCTGCACCTGACGATGAATATGAGTTTGAAATAGCAAGAATTGTTTCTTTATTAAGTAATGTTGACACTGTAAATACTCTTTCAGATGGCATTGCACAGATTTTTACTAAAGCGTTTGGTTGGAGCTTTTCAGAGGAAGAGTGTTTGCCAGTTTCCCGAAAAATTTGGGCAGAAACTAAACAGAAAAAGTAGTTTCTTCTTAAACAAACGATATGCGATAACTGAGTAAAGGTTATCGCTAAATTTTTGAAAGAGAGGGGAGTATTTAATGTTATGGATAATCACACAAGATAAGAATAATTTATTAAATGTAAAAGAAATTAGAATTAGAAAGACAGCGAATGGGACCAACATAGAAGGTATTGTAAGTAGAAGTTTACTTGTTTTTTGGGATAGGGTATTAGGAAAATATGACTCAAATGAAAGGGCATTAGAAGTAATAAAAGAAATTTATGAAAAATTAGAGAAAGATAAAAGTATTACAACAACTTTTACTATGCCAAAGAATTAAAACGTCATTCATTTATACATTAGTAAAAAATAAGCTGTCGTTGCGACGGATCCTCTTCCAAGCGCAGTATTGAAGCAGGTTTGTAAAAAAATAGGAGGTGGAATTTGATTGAAATTATGGTTGAAAATAACACAAACAATTTTAGCATTAGTTGTACTTTCTTTATCAGCGTATAGTTTAATAACGGGTGAATACGGAATACTTTTTCAAACGCAATTACTCTTAGGGATAATGCTTTTAGTTTTGGGAATTACTCAATTTCAAGAGAAACGAAAAGTGACAAGTATTTTTCTTTTTCTTTGTTCTGGGTTTGTTTTATTTGTCAGTATAAATGGTTTATTAAGCTAACGGGTATCTCTAGTTCAAATTATGTAAGTCTAAAGAGCTTTAATGTGTCGAGGTCAACAATTTGTTAACTTTTTACAGATTTGAGGGGTTGCTTGTGGTTCAAATTACAAAAAAGAGATATTATCTATTAATTTTACTATTATTAATTAGTGTTTTTTACGGTTTTAAGAAACATAGTGAGGTGAGTAATCAACAAGACTATTTAAACCCGCATCTAATGCAAATGATGCATTCGTTCCAAAAAGAGGTGCATCTTGCCTCGAGCATTTTACATACTGCAATGACTGAAAATCAAATTCCATATGCTCAATGGAAACAACTAAATAGGGCATTAATAGTCATAGAAGATGCTAGTTATGAAATGGAAAAAATGGGTAGAGCCATATATCCTCGTCGTGCGCAAGGATTAGAAAACGCAACGAAAAGCACATCTTATTTAATTGCCAATTATTTAGAATATATAGAAGAGAATTTCTTAGAAGATAACTTGGATAGAATGGATTCGATCACATTCCCAACGAAAGTGCAATCAATGTTAGAACTCATATATGAAACCACCGTTGCATGGAATGAAGTGTCCAGTCGCTATAATGTTTCTAACGATATAATTAAACGAACGTATTGGGTGGAGATGATGAAAGATATACAAGAGCCTTCTATAGTTTTTCAACATCAATACCTCAATTGGTAGGTTTTATAGCAAATTGTGATTGTATTCACTTAAAGTAACGCGTTACTGCAATAGCAGCAGTGGCGCTTTGTTTTAGTATTGAGCAGAAAAGAGGGGGGAGAACAGATGAAAAAAACACAAGTTTAATTTTAGGTTCTGTATTTATTTTAACTAGTGGTTTAATTTATTCAATTGAACGCTTGAGCTCTACTGTACACTGGCTTGCGCTAATAAAGACGGCGGGTTCATATCCGACTATCGAAGAATATTCTTTTTTTGATAACATCTTTACTCCGATATTTTTAGTAGTTGGAATCGTATTATTAGTTATTTCCTTAAAGAAAAAGTAGCTTCTTCAAGAAACGAACGTTTAAGTGAAACAGTAGCAACTAAGTTTTTCTTGTTGCATTGAAGTCGATTTTTTATCTAGGGCAAATTTTATGGAAGGATGTTTTCATGCAATTTATTATATCAAATCCAATTCTGATTGGATTAGTCATTTTAATTTTTTTTATATTGTATTTGACATTTAGAAGTAAGAGTAATAAATAAACCAACTTTCAAATTCAATATTACTTTTCACTAACGAAGCGATAGTTTAATATAGGCTATTGCTGTTCTGCTAATGAAGCAATTAGCAAAGTTAATAGGGGGGATTTGTTTTGTTAACTAATGTGGGTATTCCAGGCTTAATGATGATTTTGATTATTACTGTTTTATTTGTTGGAGGTATTTGGCTATTAATTCGTTTATTATCAAAAAAATAACAAAATAACATTTGTGAAGAGACGTATGTAACAATAGAGAGCTTTACTTCAAAAATGAAGTAAAGCTTTTTAAAGTTTTCTAACAACAAAAAGGTAAATAATGTTAATATTGAAATGATAGTGTGCGGCTCTTTTCACGATTGAATCATTACGTAGAAATGTAATTTAAATACGTACTGGTAAGAAGGGGGTGTGGAATTTTGTGGTAAAATTACATTTAGCCTTTTTTAAGTAAGGGGGAGGAAATTATTTTTAAAAGTTTGATAAGTAATAAAAAAGTTATAGGAATAATGTTAGTTTTAAGTTTATTTGGTAACCTATATTTATTTAATGCATTATATACATCAAATAAATATATTGATTTTATTAATGATGATCATTTCAATAAATATGTCAATCAATTTCAACAATTAACTAATAATATGGAAAAGGTAATTGAAGACTTTGAAAATGAAGAAAACTACCTATGGATGGTATCTAATTCTGAATATTTGAGGTTAAATGGCGGGTTACCAAGTTATGAAATGAGTGAATTGTCTAGTAGTCTTTTTCTACTTGGACAACAAGTGAATATTACGGTAACAAAATATTTTTATCGTAATGAGGGTCAGACCTTATCACAAGAGCAACAGGAATATTTAAGTGAATTTAATAAAAATTTACAAACAGTTTCTAATAAATTTAATGAAAAATATGAGTTGTTTCGCACAACAAATACAACGCTAAAAGACGAACATATAGAGTTAGCTCATTTCATAGAGAATATCGTGGATCGTAATGAGCAAATATTGTTGCAAATTCCACCAATTGATTAGGACTTCAAAATATGCTTTTTTTAGTTAACGAAAATTCTACTGGGGCAGCGGAAGTACTATTGAAGTAATGAGGAGCAATAGTGAAAAGCAATTTGTTTTTTAAATGTTAGGGGGATTATATGAGGAGAACACATATAAAGGTGGCACTTGTTGGTGCATTTGTCATTTTGTTAACACTTTGGGGAAGTGGGTGGCTAAATCTTTGGATAAATGGAATAAGCGTTATTGCAAACGATGTAGATGGTTATCATCTTCAAACTTATCCTATTGAAGGAGAATATACAGTTACAATTGATTTAAGTTATTTAAGAAGCAATGTGGGGAAAGTGCTTTATGATGAAGGGAATAATCAAATCTATGTAGAAACCGTATTTGTTCGAAATGAATCTGATAGTGCTACAAAATGACAATGCGATTACTATCTGGTACATCATATTGGTTACTTACGAAGAACCTTTTCTTATTAATGGCTATGATGAAAAAGGGGAACTTCTTTACCATTCAGAATATAACTTTAATACTTTTTCATCAGGGACTACGGAAGTCGATAGTTAAAACTTTTCGTTTATTTGTAGAGGGAGTAATATACTGACAAAGCAGTTTTTTAAAATGATATATTATAAAAGTTCTCATTATCTGAATAATGGCTTTTAACTAACAAGAGCGATAGCTTAATAAAGGCTGCCGCTGTTCTGCTAATAAAGCAGGATAGTTCGATAATCAATCGATAAGGGGGAAACTATGAAAAAAAGTATTATCACGATTATTGTAGTATTTTTACTTCTGTTGTTGGTTAGTTGTAATCTTTCAAAGTTGGAGATCGAGCCTCCATATATAACTGGTAACGAGCCAATGAACTCAAATCAATTTGGGTTCGTTGCAAAAGAAAGTGACTGGTTTTATTATATTGATGGAGAAAACAATCACGACATTACCCGTACAAACGGTATCATCAAAGAAACCTATGAAAATACTTATGCACGTGGGTTAAATCTCTATGGTGACTATATTTATTTCGCTTCTCATAGTTCCGATTTTGTAGGAAGCAGTGGGTTTTATCGCGTCCACAAAGATAACCCTAAAGACATCGAAAAAGTTCATAGTCATCACACAAACATGCCAATTATTGTTAATGATTATATATTTTATAGCATTTTCTATAAGGTAGGAATAGACGGTCTGTATCGATCTAAGGTTGATGGTTCAGATCAAGTGCAGCTAGTTGAAGAAATGATCAATGGACTTCAATGGTATGATGGTTGGATATATTATGCTGTTTCATCCGGCGGTCACGTGTACAAAATGCGACCGTCTGGGGACGATAAAGTTCAGTTAAGGACGAAGCACGATATTGCAATATCAACAACTAATTTTTTAGTTGATAGAGAATGGATTTATTTTGAAAACCGTGATGATACGTTGTTTTATAGCCTTTATGCCGAAGATTCTTCTACGAATATATTCAGACTTTCATTAGTAGATGGTAGCGTGGAAGGGCTAGCTGAAGGGCGTTTGCATTTGATAGATAAATCATCTGAATACTTATATTTTTCTTCAAATGAAAACCCAGCATTATTTAGAATGAATATTGATGGTAGCAACCCGACCGAGATTTATCGTGGAGAAAAAAATTGGAATTGGATTAATATTATCGACGATACACTTTATTTATTGGATTGGAATACAGACGATCATACTTATTTATATCGATTTAATCCTGATAAAGAAGACTTGTCTCTAATAAACTACTGACTAACAGGGCATTTTTTTCCAAGAAGCGAAGTTTGATAAAAAATAAATAACTTCTTGAAGTAACGAAGAGCGTTAATAAAATGATGAGTTGCAATGTTACACATAGCTTACTATTGAAACAAAGGGCTCTTCGCAAAGTTTGAAAGGAGAGATAAAAGCAGCGGAAACAAACTATTTCTACTAGGGAGTTGTTGAAATGATTGAAAACAAGAAATACTTTTATTGGTCGATAGGTATCATCTTAGTTGTGATTTTCCTCAACTTACCATACCCACATACACGACCGTTAGCCGAGACTGTTTTGGTGAGCTTAAATGTCCCATATCGTTTTTTTGGAGGATTTCATTATGTGGGGATTTTTTCGCTCCTTCTTGTCATTATTAGTTTGTTCCTACTGTCTAACTCTTTGAAAAAGTATAGAGGGCGTTTTGTTCTCATCGCATTTGTGGTTATGATGGGTGGACCAGTCTTTTTAGTTAGTATCTTTCAACAAACAGTCGCGACCGGCATTCATGCAGTTTCTTATGATCGCCAGGCAAGTAATTGTATATTTACGATGATTGATGATGATACATTAGTAGGTTCTTGTAAGCTTCCGTTTGTAAATCATAGTAGAAATCCAGTTGAATTTACAGTTGAGTTCTATGATCGATTTCGTTTTGAGGATGACCCGAAAATGCTCACTCTAATGAATCATCACGGGCTACATGAAATTACTCTTTCTGGGAAGCAAAGAAAAACTGTTTATCTAGAAACAGAAATTGATATCTCAACATTGGAAAACCATATTTGGGGTGGCACAGCTAACGGTGTTGACATTATTTTAAAGTCTGGGAAAAGTAAAAGAGAGTTATAAAATAGTAACCTAGTTCAGGAAAAACTGCTTGTGAAGAAAACTACTTAATCAAACGGGTAGCAATAGTTTAGTAACCTGTTGCAGCTGTTGTGTTTTAACGAAGTTGAACAGGAAGCTATCGAATTCGGCAGCTTCTATTACGTTTAAGAGTCAGTTACTTGCACAAGTAATCACGTTGAAATACGGGAGGGAACATTATATATATAAATCGTTAATTGTAGCTTTGTTTGCACCTTTAATAATATTCTTTCTTGCAAGTTGTGGTGTAGCTGATGGTGGAATAGTGACTGCCAGAGACGTATTGAAACAAAACAAAGATGCGGACATTATTCAGTATGACGGCAGAATTTTTAGTAATGTGACAAATTTAGAATGGTTCAAAAATGACAGAGAGAAAATTTCATTTTCTAAAGATTACTTTGTAGGTGAAATAGAAAAACAGACTACCAGTACCTTGCTGTTTAATGACCTTAGTGCAACCAAATTACCAAAAGGGACAAAGGTGTATTCAGTTCCTGAAAAAGATGGAGGATTTTTGTTTGTTGAATACCGAGGGGAAGTGGAGACGGTGAGAAATATGGATATGAACAATGGATAGGGGTTCAGATTCCTAAAGGTTTATTAATAGCCAACGAAAAACTAATTTTTGAGTTAGGTGGATTAAATGTGTTGTCTTATAGAGAACTCAACTAACAGATGGCGTTGGTGAAGAAGACATAATGGGGGGGGAGTAATGTGCGGGTATTGTTAGAGTTACTAAGGATTATTTTCATTTTTGCTATTCTTGCAACACTAATAGGTGGAATGCCTCATGCTATTTATTCGAATATGGGAATTGATACAGAAAAATATGGATGGACAGCTATGCTCGGTGTTTTTATCTTAATTTTTGTTTTATATAGAAATAAACTACAATTTAGTGGATGGTACACAGGAAAGGGTAGAGAAAAATTACCTAAAGCGGTGTCAAAAACGTTAATAATATGTGCTGTCTTTTTGATTATATTAATGCCAATTATGTATGGGGCTAGCTATATATATGATCATACTGGAAGTGCTGGAATAGCAGTGAGTATGAAGGCAGAGGAAAAGATTTTAGTTGACGACAAGCATTACATTAATTTAAGAAGTGAAAATGATCCTAATTAAAAAATTCAAGTTGAAGTACCAGCGACAACTTGGAATCTTGTCGAAGAAAATGAAAAGTATACAATTAGATACTATAAAAGACTATTTGATAACCATTATAAACTTGAAACCATTGAACATGAAAAGGACTAATTTATTAATCTTACTTTTTCATAATGGTGAGCTTTAACGTGTTGAGGTCAACAATTTGTTAACTTTTTACAGATTTGAGGGGATTGCGTGTGATTTAAATTTCAAAAAAGAGATATTATCTATTAGTTTTCCTCTTGTTAATTAGCGTTTTTTACGGTTTTAAGAAACATAGTGCGGTGAGTAACCAACAAGATTATTTAAACCCGACTCTAATGGAAATGATGCATTCGTTCCAAAATGAGGTACATCTCGCCTCAAGCATTTTACATACTTTAATGACTGAGAATCAAATTCCATATGCTCAATGAGATGATAAAAGATATACAAGAGCCTTCTATAGTTTTTCAGCATCAATACTCCAATTGATCCATGAGTACACTCTTGTATTGCAAAAATTGTTTCCCAATCCATCTCAAATTCATAATCACAGTCTTTACAATGTAATACACAAGTACCAAAGTCTTCGGTTTCTTTAACGATTCTCTT
>SKOL01000172.1 GCA_007120055.1 Anaerobacillus sp. | reverse complement strand
GCGATTTGTCCACGAAGGGTGTCAGACACCTAAAGGAGACACCTAAAAGGCTTTTGTCATGCCGCCATCAACTAAAATCATTTGTCCAGTAATGTACGTATTTGCTTCTGAACTAAGGAAAACAACGGTTTTTGCAAATTCTTCTGGTTCTCCATACCGACCTAAAGGTATCGAGTTTTCAGACTGTTGTTTTACGATTTCATGGCTAACTCCAAGTTTAACAGCCTTTATTTGGTCTAACTCAGCTAGTCGTTCTGTAGCTACTCTCCCTGGACCGACTGTATTAATTAAAATTTTATGCTGAGCCAATTCCTGGGATAAACTTTTAGCAAGGCCGGCAACGCCCATACGAAAAGTATTAGAAAGCGTTAAATTATCAATCGGTTGCTTAATAGAAGATGACGTAATATTCAAGATGCGTCCTTCGTGTTGTTTTTTCATATATGGTAATACTTCACGAATTGTTCTTACATAACTTAATAAAGTCAGCTCAAAAGCATGTTGCCAATCATCATCAACAAACTGGTCAAATCCACCTGCAGGAGGTCCACCACAATTATTTACTAATACATCAACGGTTCCGTAAAGTGAAGCTGTTTCTTCAACTAATGCTTTGATTTCTTCTGGCTCTTTAATATCACAAACTTTATAATTCACTTCAGCCCCTGTAGTACGAACAATTTCTGCAGCCACTTCTTTTAACTGGTTCTCATCACGACTTGAAATCATTACACGGGCACCTTCTTCAGCGAACTGTTGTGCAATCGCTTTACCTAACCCCTTACTTGAGGCGAGAACTAAAATTGATTTATTCTTTAATCCTAAATTCAAATGAGATACCTCCTTCTTTATTTATGAAGCTCTTAAATTTACCGGAGATAATAAAGATTCTTTCTTATATTTTCTCCACTGAATTAATATGATTAGTCCAATAACAGTAAACCCAATAATATCTTGAATTAAGTTAGGGTTCATAAACAATAGTGCTCCGCCAAAAAGGATCACTCGGAAAAATACATTCATCCTGGTTAAGAAAAATCCCTCAGCCGCTGTACCTAACATTACTACACCTGCAACCGATGTAATAACCACCAATAGTCCCTCGATAAAAGTTGTATTTATTAAAAGTAGCGAGCTATTATAGACGAACATAAATGGGACAATAAACCCTGCAATAGCAAGCTTCATCGAGACGAAACCTGTCCTCATCTCATTGCCACCGGATATCCCCGCGGCCGCAAATGATGCTAACGCTACTGGCGGTGTGATATTTGCGAAAATTCCAAAATAGAAAACAAATAGATGTGCCACGAGTGGCTCGATTCCTAAGTGAACTAATGCAGGTGCTGCCATTGTAGCTGTAATAATATAAGTTGGAATACTTGGTAGTCCCATTCCTAGTACAATACACGCTACCATTGTAAATAACAACGTTAAGAATAAGCTTTCTCCACCTAATGTGACAATTCCATTAGCAAGTTTCAAACCAAAACCAGTTAATGTAGCAACACCAACAATAATACCTACAGCAGCACAAGCAATGGCGACTCCAACGGCTGTTCTAGCGCCAGACTCTAGGGCATCAAGAATGTCACGGAAGTTCATTCTTGTCGTCTTTTTCAACATACTCACTGCAATTGTGACTAAAATCGTTAAGAATGCTGAAAAAATAATTGTTTTTCCACTGAAAAACAACATATACATTAAAAATAAGATTGGAATTAATAAATGGCCACGCTCTTTCATTACTTCTTTGATTCTTGGTAAGTTTTTACGTGAAATTCCTTCTAAACCTTCTTTTGAAGCACGTAGATGAATTTGTGTAATGATACCTATATAAAAGAGTAGGGCTGGTAATAACGCCGCTAGTGCAATTTGACTATATGGAATTCCAAGCATCTCTGCCATAATAAAAGCTGCAGCCCCCATGATTGGTGGTAATATTTGTCCACCAACTGAAGCTGAGGCTTCAACTGCACCTGCAAAATCCTTTTTATAACCAATCTTCTTCATTAAAGGGATCGTAAACGCACCAGTTGTCACAACGTTAGCAACAGCTGCCCCATTAATACTTCCTAAAAAGCCACTTGCAATGACGGATACCTTTGCCGGCCCACCTTTTGATTGACCTGCAATCGCCATCGCTAAGTCATTAAAAAATTGACCCATTCCTGATTTTGAGAGAAAAGATCCAAAAAGGATGAACAAGAAAATGTAAGTCGCTGAAACACCAATGGCCGTTCCATAAATCCCTTCCGTAGTGACATAAAAATAATTCACTAAGTCACTCCACTCATAGCCACGGTGTCTAAAAATCCCACCTAAATTTCTTCCAAATAATCCATAAAGGATGAAGATAATTGCTAGCGTTGGTAATGCCCAGCCTGTCACCCTTCGAGCAGCTTCAAGGACAAGTACAACAAGAATGGTTCCAAAAATTAAGTCGAGTTGGTTCGGGAGACCCCCACGCTGTACAATTCCTAAATAATCTATAAAAACATAAACGGTTGTCGAAACTGCCATCAACGCTAAGGCTACATCATAAAATGGCAATTTACTTCGATCTAACTTCCTGAAGGCTGGATATAATAGAAAAATCAACGTCAGTACTAAAGCGACATGAAGCGATCGATGTTTTAATGTTACCGGCATTCCAAAGTAAGATGTATATAAATGATATAATGACATTCCGACTGCTATTAAAGTAACAGTGAATACAATCCACCTATTATTAAAGACACGAAAACGTGATTCATTATCGTATTTCTCAAGAACTTCTTGTTGCTCATTATTCAACTTTCCTTCAGTATATTTTATTTCTTCAGCCATGCCTTCTCACCTCTTTTCATTTTTTACCGAATTAAAAACTCCATCGGAATATGATGTGGAAGATCTTCGGTATCAATTATCTTTTCTCCGTTAAGTGTTATTTCAAAATTAACGTGATGAGAATGAATCCATTTAAAATGGTCCATCGATTGATTTAAATTCTTGATCACGATATAGCCGTCTTCCATTGTTACAGTTCCTTGATGCTCGTATGGAACCCCCGCACCAAAAGATTGAAACCTAGTTTCGATTAACGTTAATTGTTTTTGATCTGAAACTTCATATAATTCGCTCCAAGGTGTTAGCTCCACTGAATGAATCCAGTTGACCTCAATTTTATCACCAGGAACAACTTTAGCATTGGTGTATTCAACTGTATTCCGCTGTTCTTTAATGATAAATTGATAGCTCGTTCCACCTTGCAACGACAATGTAATAAACAATGTCGCTACGATGATAATCACTGTAAGGAACCATTTAGATCGTAGCATAATAATGATGGCTGATTCAGAAAGTCTACCACTCAAATACTAAACTCCAGAAATATGATGTATTCAGCTATAGCGCTTTGAACAATACATAAATTTCTTTTAGTAACTTAAAATGAAGACGAAGAACCTGAATCAGCCATTCCTCCTTTTTAATTTAATGCACCGACTTCTTTAAAATACTTTTCCGCTCCTGGATGGAAAGGAACTGGCATCCCAACATCTACTGTATCCAATGATATATTAGTTGCTGAATTATGTGATGCATGAACCGCATCTATATTTTCGAAAATTGCTTTTGTAATCTCGTAAACGACATCCTCAGATAAACTATTATTTACTAATAGTACGTTTGTAATTGATGCTGTTGGAATATCTTCAGTATTATCATACGTACCAGCCGGAATGACATTAGCTGAGAAGAACGGATAGTTTTCCTCTAAATACTCCATAGCCGCTCCTTCAATTGGTATAATTTTCGCTGCATGTGTTGTAGATAGATCAATAACCGTTGCATTTGGAACACCGCTTGTTACAAACGCTGCGTCAATCATACCGTTTTTAATTTGGTCTACCGCTTCACTGTATGATAAATAATCTTCATTAATATCATCATAAGACATGCCATGGGCTTCGAAAATAAGTCTAGCATTTAATTCAACCCCTGAATTGGGTGCTCCAACTCCAATTCTTTTACCACGCAAATCTTCAACACTTTCAATTCCAGAATTAGCTGTTGTTACAAGTTGAACGAAATTTGGATATAGCGAAGTTAATCCTCTTAAATCTTCTTTAGGAGTCTCCCCTTCAAATGCACCGCTTCCTTCATATGCTTGTTGAACCGTATCTGCCATTGTAATCGCTAATTCAGCACGATTTGTATCTAAAAGATTAACATTCTCAACAGAAGCACCTGTAGCTTGTACTGAAGTATCAAAGTTTAATTTCGATTCAATTAAATTAGAAATAGCTCCACCGATTGGGTAATAGACACCTGAAGTTCCACCGGTCGCAATTGTAACAAATAGGTCTTCGTCTACTTCCCCATTTTGAGCCGAACCAGTTTCTTCTTGCCCCCCACCACATGCCGCTAATAATAAAAGTAAGCCGGTTAAAATGATTAGTAATTTTTTCATAATTTGAAATCCCCCTATTTTTAAAATTCATAATTTTAAGATGCAAAATTCATGCCAAATATTAATAGTCCGATAAAACTCCTTTATATTGTAAACGTACTCAATTTTGCGATAATTCTAACAAAAATAAAAACGGCATTTTCTGCCGCTTCGGTATTTTTTGCCGGATCATTCTTGTTCGTATTGTTTTAATTTATCTCTTAAACCTCTCTCGCTAATTCCTAGCATTTTGGCTGTATTTTTTTTGTGATTTTGATTAAATTTCAATGTTTCTAAAATGAATTTTTGTTCTAACTCCCTTAAAGGGAGCCCCACAAAAGAACTAATATCACTTTGACTCGGAGTCATTTGAGTTGGGTTAACTTTTCGTAACTGAGGAGGTAAGTCTATCATATCAATATAAGGTCCATCTGAAATTACCATTGCGCATTCCATGATATTAGAAAGTTCTCGTATATTCCCAGGAAAGTGATAAGCTAATAATTTCGCTTCTGCTTCTGGCGTTAGACCTTTTATTTGTTTATTAAACTCTTTGTTAAATTTATCAATAAAGTGATAGATCAATAAATTAATGTCTTCTTTCCTTTGACGAAGAGGAGGTAAGTTGATTTCGATTACATTTAGCCTAAAGTATAGATCTTCTCGAAATTCTCCCTTATCTACCGCTTCACGTAAATCCTTATTTGTAGCAGCTAGTAATCTTACGTTTAATTTAATCGATTTATTTGATCCTAATGGAGTCACTTCTTTAAGCTGTAATACTCTTAACAATTTCACTTGCAAAGAAAGAGGCATGTCACCAATTTCATCAAGGAAAACCGTTCCATTTTGAGCTAACTGGAATTTCCCTTCTTTACTCGAGACCGCACCCGTAAATGCTCCCTTTTCATGTCCAAAAAGTTCACTTTCAAGAAGGTGCTCGGGAATAGCTGCACAATTTAATATCTCTATATGTTCTGTTTTTCTTTTGCCTGTGAAATGAATCGCCCGGGCCACTAACTCTTTACCTGTCCCACTCTCTCCCGTAATTAAAACATTGGTATCTACACTTTTAACTTTGTCAATTAATGTAAATACTTGATCCATTTTATTACTTTTAGCAATCATTTCTTCATATCGATATTTTTTCTCTAACTCTTGACTTAAATATTCTACTTTTTCGTTTAGTTTTCGGTAATGAAGAGCTTGTTTAATTGTCGAAAAAAGTTCATCCATGTTAATCGGTTTCGTAATGTATGAATAAGCTCCTTTTTGTAATGCTTCCACCGAAGTAGAAATCGTCCCATAAGCCGTAATTATGACAACCGGTAAATCTTTTTGAATCTCTTTTAATTTTTCTAAGATTATAATCCCATTAACATTTCCAATTTTTAAATCGAGTAAGCATAAGTGAAACTGTTCTTTTTTGGCATACTGCAAGCCTTGCTCAGGATCTGTTGTTGCCTTAACTTCAAATTCATCCTCTAACGCAAATGAAAGTGAGGAGCAAATAGACGGTTCATCATCAATAATTAATATTTTATCCATTTCCTTCTCCTTTCTTTTCAAATCGTAAAATGATCGTCGTTCCTTTTCCTTTATCGCTTTTTATACGAAGAGTTCCTGCATTTTCTTGAACATACTGCTCTGAAATGGCCAAACCTAGACCAGTACCTTTAGGTTTTGTCGTATAAAATGGTTCAAATACTCGGTCGATTTCATCATCATCAATTCCGATTCCTTCATCAGATACTTCTATCCATATATAATTTTCTCGTTGATAAGCTTTAATCGTAAGCGTTAAATTAAATTCATTTTTCATTAACATGGCATCTATGCTGTTAATAATAAAATTAATAATGACTTGTTTTAGCTGATTACGGTCGACTTCCATCGATAGATTTTCAGCTATTTCGGTCTCCAAGCGTAAACCTTTATTGGCAATTGTTCGCTCAAATAAAATGACACATTCTTGAACTAATTTTGTAGCATCGATTAGTTCTTTATTCGTACTTTGAGGTCTAGCGTAGTCAATGAGCCCCTCAATCAAATGATTTAACCGATTGATTTCTTGAGGAACATAGGTAGCGATCTCTTTTTGAAATCTCGTGTTATTCATTTTTTTAGGGATTAGTTCAACAAATGTTTTTATCGATGTTAACGGATTTCTTATTTCATGAGCTATCCCAGCTACTACTCGACTTAACGTTTTATTTTTTTCTTGGTTATATATTTCTTGACGTAATTTTCTTTCAGCAGTGAGATCTTCAAAGGTTAAAATAAAACCTTTAACCTCTCTTTCAAACCCATACAGTGGATAAATATAATAACGAAAATAGAATTCTTCTTGATCCGCTCTCGTCCAATATGTCTCTTCTATGAAAAACTTTTTATCGCTAATTCGATCTCGCTTGTTTGATAAAAGGAACTCTAATAGCGGAACTTCTTTATAGTTAAAATTTATAACTTCTTTAGTGATGCCGGAAAGCTGCTTAGCCTTTGGGTTGAAAGAAGTAATCATCCCATCGTTATCACACGTAACTATTCCTCTAGGACTACTATCTAAAATTTGTTTTTGAAACAAATAGCTACTTTCGGTTTGCTCTATTTGATATTGAAGCGATTGATTTAATTTCGATAAATCCTCTGTTTTTTTATCTACTAATTTTTGTAACTGCCGATTCCAACGTAATGCTATTAAAAAAATAAAAATCGCAATAACTAATAGTGCTGCAAATATTTTTATAATTAATATTAATCGCTCCATAAGGAGTTCATCAGTATCGACAAACCATTTTTCATTGATTGTACTGTATATACCTTCACTTTTAATGGTGCGTAATCCTCTATTTAACTTACTTAACAGTTGATAGTTTTCCTTTTGTACCGCCATTGTATATTCGATAGGTAAAACGTTGCTACCTACAAATTGATATTTATCTCTTAATTCGTATAGTTCGAGATAATATTGTGCTGTTAAATGGTCACCGACAAAAGCTTCTGACCGTCCATTGATGAGAAGTATAAAACCATTTTGCTGATTTGTTGTCACATTATATTTTATCCTTCGAATATTTCTCATAAATTCATATTCTACCGTTCCACGTTCAATAGAAATAACTCTTTCCGATAAGTCTGTAATACTTTCAATCTCTTTTAGATCATTAGCATTGACTAAGACTCCAACAGAAGAAGTATAGATCGGATCTGAAAACTCCATCATATCGCCAAACTGTTGTAAAAAATGAATGTTCAAGATTACATCAACCGTTCCATTTTGTAACGCCTCAATGGATGCTTCTTTCGACATAGCCATAAAATCAATCTCAAACCCTTCAACGTTCCCGATTTGCGAGATAATATCGATTGAAAACCCTTTCGGAATTCCATTCTCCTCAAATTGAAAAGGAGGTAAATTGGGGTCAAAGGCAACGACTAAGCGATCATTTTGGTCTATTACTTTCGCGTGGGTTCGATGCATTTCTAATGGACTCAAACTTGTAAAATATATGATGATAAGTAGAAAGCCAACGATCGGTTTCTTTAACATTAAATGGCTGCCACCTTTACAAAAATCGACTAAATCCGATTAAACTTTTTAATAGTATAGCATAGAAAAAGGCTCGCAGAAAAAATTCTTCTACGAGCCTTTTGGAGAGTGTCCACCCGACACGGACATTTTGGCGATTTGTCCACGAAGGGTGTCAGACACCTAATTTAAATTTGCCAACTTCGGCTTGGAGTTTTTCTGCCATTGTTGAGAGGCCTTCGGCTGCGGTAGCGATTTCTTCCATAGTCGCCATT
>SKOL01000775.1 GCA_007120055.1 Anaerobacillus sp. | reverse complement strand
TTTTTAACATCGCAAGACGCTTTATCGCATTTTTCCCTTTTAATCCGAAGCGCCCTTCATCATCATGACGCAAATTCAATCGTTTTTTTGTATCATAGCGTCCTTCCCAAATTAAAAATAAGATCCATGCTGAAAGTGGTTGTACGTCGACTTCAGCTCCTTCATCTTCTAAAAACTTCTGAAGCTGATAGTTTCCATCACCTTCTGTTGTCATCGCCCAAAACTCACCGATAATACTTACTTTCGGCTTCACGACTGTTCGGTCAACTTTTACTGTCGCTAAAATTTTTCGGCATTGATACAATGCTTTCACAAGCGACTTCCTCTCACTAAACGTATCGTAAAGTAGCTTTTTACAGCGTTCAAGCGCTTCATTTGTCGCTCCTGCCTCAACTTCATATGGGCGAATTCTGTAGCCAATGGCATTCAATACATCCCCGATGAGTACTGCCTTTAAAAATGTAATGAAAAACGAACTATCGAGTTTTAACGCCGAATCTTCCCCAGTTGCTTGTTTTAAACCACTTTGTTGTTGGAATAAAAGCACTCGGAAGCCGTCAAAGCCGGCATCTCTAAGCGCCTTTCTATACTCAGTTACATAAGTCCCGAAGCGACATGGTCCACATGAGCCACTTGTAACAAAAAGATAATTTTTAACGATTTCATCTTTTGATTTTCCTTCAACATCTCGTAAATACGTCAAATGTTTAATTAAGTTTCCGACGGTAAAATATGTCGGATTACACTGGCCACGGTTACCGAACTCTTTTCCGAAGCGGAGTGCATCCGTATCTGGGCATTCGAGATTTGCGACGTTATAACCAATTCCTTGTAGACCACCTGCGATTAAATAATCGTGCGCCATCGTTAATCCACCAAACAAAATGGTAGTGGAATCTTTGTCTTTTGCAAAAAATTGCCTAGGGACAGGATCAAACCATTGTTCATTCTTTTCATTTAATCCTAAAGCTTCTTCTTGTTCTTTTTGAAAGCGTTGCAGCTCTGCTTCATAAAATTTTTCAACTCCAGAAGGACGCTTCTTGTTTTTAGTGTCTTTCATTCTCGCTGATCTCCTTTGTCTAGTTGGTTTGTTGGTTTGTTGGTTGGTTTGTTGGTTTGTTGGTTTGGTGCTCGGCCGATTTTTACATGTTAAACGGTGTTTGAAATAACCGTCATTATAGTGTTGTAAATTCGAAGCCCACCTTAATTACTGTATGCTTACTACCACTGTGCCTTTTGGTTAGAAAATTCTTCGATATCATCAAGCATTTCGTTACGGACTAAGGATTGACGTTTTTTCTCAATCAGTTTTTCTAATTCTTCCTTTTTACGAGCTAAGTCTTGAAGCCGTTCTTCATTCAAACTTAAACTATGAGCATAAGTTTTTACGCGAATTTTAATCGAACCACTCGGTTTATTGGCGTCAATATCATGTAACGCAGAGTAAGGCGTACCAGCCGTTGAAATAATTGAGTCAATTAAACCGTAAGTAGGAGCATCGTGACCGCATTTAAAACTAGATAGGTCTAACACAGCGACATTCGGATGACGTGCAGCAAATTTCGCCGCCCATACTTTTTGAACACTATTAGAACTAAAGTTTTCTGGCCAAACATCCGTGACATCTAAGGCGTAATCAACCTTTCCACTCTCTAAATCGTCTTTAAAAAATCGTTTTAGCCACGCTTCATCTTTTGGGATCGAACGCATCGATAAAATCGGGTAGCCAAGCACTTGAAACTCATCTAACACCCCGTGATTTAATCCAGGATCTGAATGGTATGGACGACCAATCATTAAAATCGCGACTCGATTCTCCGCTTCGACTTGCTCTAAAATCTCTTTCCCTTTCTCTTCCATTTCAGCATCAAATTTTCTTATCGCCTTCCATGCTTCTTCTACCGCAAAGTCACTTTCATCTTCAGTAATTTGTAAAAATGAGTGAAAAGCCTCAAACATTTGTTTTTTCATTAAATTAGGCTCGGTAAACGAAACCGCCGGGTCGAAATATTGAATATTTCGTTCCGCAAAAAAGTCGGTTTCTTTCGTAAATGCTGCTTTTATTACGTTCGGTGCTCCAGCAACAATCGGACAACTCGCCGAGTCAATGACATTTTTTACACTCGTATTAATATGAGTGATACACGGGAAGAAGATCGCATCTAAAGGCTTGTCCTCTTTATGGTGCTTAAAAAGCAGATTGTGAACATGAGCTTGCGCTACTTTTGATGGATAACATGGGTCAATCGAGCCGTATTTCCCACCTGATTGCCACATCTCTTCACTCGTATTGTCACTAAAAACAATTTGTTTTTCTGGAATCCCTAGTGTTTCAAAATATGTTCGCCAAAACGGTGCTGTAGACCAAATATTTAACACTTTCGGAATGCCTATTCTTAGCTTTTTTCGGTGTTCGATCGCTTCTTCTGATGAACGCTCGAACGTTCTCTCATAGCTCACCTTTTTTGTTCCTAAACCAAACATCGTCGGTTTTACTTTTATATCTTCTATTACCGTTGTTTCTGATGGCAGTGGCTGTTGATCATAAAAATGCTTAAACATTTTTTTCGCTTCAAAATCAACAAGATTCGGATAATGTTTTTTCAGTTGGTTTCGCTCTTTCGTTAACGCGATGAGCGCTTCTTTATCTTCGACCGTCCCTTTTTCACAACTAAAGCCAGAAATGTAGCGGGCCGTTTGACCATCTGGTGTTTGTGTATCAATAAAAGTCCGACTACATAAGTTCGGGCAAAAGTTACAGCGTGTCGATTCATCGTTACGTGATTCGAAGCTCATTCCAATCGCAGAATCTAAGCCGAGAAACGTTGAATACCCTCTTCTTTTCACAACGCGGATCGTTTCCATCGCTGCACCGATCGCGCCTGCCTCACCTGTATGTGGATGAACATAAACTTCAGCATCTGGGACCCGTTCTTTAATGTAATCAACTTGCGCTTTGACGGCCGCTAAATTATGTTGAGTTCCACCTTGTAAAACAAATTTTCTCCCCAGTTCCGCCATGCGCGGCACTTGAACGACGTACTGCCAAACATTTTTCGGTAAAACGAGGGCGAGGCCCGCTAACAGCTCTTCTTTTGCATAGCCTTCTTTTTGAAAGTTTACGCGGTCAGAATCTAGGAAAACCGCACAGCCATATGAAAATTTCGGTGATAAGTCAGCTTTAAAAGCAGCATCGGCATACTCTTGAATTGGAATGCCAAACTGGTCAGCCATCGCTTGTAGAAGCATCCCGTTTCCTGCTGAGCATTGATTGGATAACCGGAAATTTCGAATATCACCATTTTTCAAAAATAGTACTTTAATGTCTTGACCACCGATATCACAAATGACATCAATATCACCAAAAAAGTGTACAGCACTCATCATATGGGCAACAGTTTCGACGATGTTAACGTCGGCATTTAACGTTTTTTCAAGAACATCGGCAGCATAACCTGTTGCGCCAAAGCCCATTACTTCAAGATGCGCACCACTTGCCTGCACTTTTTCACGAATTTTCCCGAGCAGTTCCCTCGTATCTTGGATCGGATTCCCTTTTGAAAGCTGATATTCTTTTAATAAAATATTGCCATCCATATCAACGACGACCGCTTTCGATGATGTCGAACCACCGTCAAGGCCGATCACCGCTTTAATCGTTTCCCCTTTTTTAAATGGAGCTGGTGTAAATTTCGGAATACTATAGTCAATGCGAAATTGTTCGAGCTCTTCTTCATTTTTCACTAATGGTTTACCAGCTTTTTCTCCTAATTTCGCTTTACGCCCGTGCGTAATAAACGTTTTTAAGTCTTGAATTCCTTTATAAATACCGACATCGGCTGGCTCATGCATTCCATACATTACCGCACCGTATGCCGCATAATATTGTGCATTTTCAGGGATAAAAATTAGTTCTTCGATCGGCACATCTTTCGGATAGTCGTATCCTCTTTCTTGCCAACTTTCTGGAATCCGTTTACGCCAACATTGTTGCAAGAATGGTAAATATGTATTCGGTCCACCTAGTAAAAGCACTTTATGGCGCAACGTGTTCCCTCGTGTCAGGACGGATAAGTTTTGCATCACAATTGCATCAGCTAATGAACACATAATTTCAGCAGAAGGGATACTACTTTTTACTAGGTTCACAATATCCGTTTCGGCAAAAACCCCACATTTCGCTGCGACATGGTGAAGTTTCGAGTCGTCAAATTGCAGTTTCGCGACTTCCTGCTCTGGCAAACCGACTTTGATCATACATTTATCGATCGTCGCTCCAGTCCCCGAGGCACATTTATCGTTCATCGATGTGATCGCTTGTTTATCGCCTGTTTCTTCATTCTCTTTAAAAATGATAATTTTTGCATCTTGCCCGCCAAGTTCGACAACACTGCCGACATCAGGGTGCAACTCTTCGACCGTCATCGTTACGGCATTTACTTCTTGGACAAATTTTGCCCCAATATGTTCGGCAATTGGCCCACCGCCAGAACCGGTAATAAAAACGCGAATATCTTCACGGTTTATGTAAGAAAATTCATTTCCGATTCGAATTAAAAATTCCAACACCATCTCTGCTTGTTTGGTGTGATGGCGCTGATAGTCTGACCATAATATTTCTTTATTATTTGGATTAACGACCGTTGCTTTGACCGTCGTTGACCCTACGTCAATTCCGATTAATAAGGAATCGAGAGCTTCACTTTTCACAAAACCACCTCATCAAGTTTTAATAGCAGGATTAGTATGGTTTTGTTTTTTACATTATATTCATAGTGTTAAATATAAAATGTATAAATAATATTTTTAAAATCCAAGAAACGTTCCGATTTGATAAATGAAAAATGACAGCGCGTAAGCTAAAACGAATGGATAAACGACAGATACAATGGTCCATCTCGTTGAATTCGTTTCTTTTTTTATCGTCGCGACGGTAGCCATACACGGAATATACAGTAAAATAAACGTCATGAAGCTATATGCAGATAATGCTGTATAGTGATTTGTCATTAATCCTTGTAACGTCACGACATCAGGAGCGTAGTAGACGATATTCATCGTTGAAACGACAACTTCTTTTGCGAGAAAACCGGTGATAATAGCAGCACCTGACTGCCACGAACCAAACCCGAGTGGCTCGAAAATAAGCGCAATCACTCCTCCAATTACCGCTAAATAACTTTCGTTCATTTCAACATCAATTCCGTACGGACCAACAAATGTTAATAGCCAAATAAAAACAGACCCCGCAAAAATAATCGTCCCTGCTTTTTTTATAAAGCCTTTCCCTTTGTCCCAAACACTTCTAGCCAATGTACTCCAATGTGGCAACCTGTAAGGAGGAAGTTCAATGACAAAGATCGATGATTCATTTTTTAAAAAGGTCATTGTAAACACTTTTGCTAATATTAATGCAAGCGTAATTCCTAAAACGTATAACGAAAGGACGATCAGAGCTTGATTTTTTGCAAAAAAGGCAGCGGCAAACAAGGCATAAACTGGTAAGCGGGCAGAACATGACATTAACGGCATTAATATAATTGTTAACAATCGTTCACGTTGCTGCTCGATTGTTCTAGCCGCCATCACTCCTGGAACGTTACAGCCGAAACCGATGATCATCGGTATAAAAGCTTTGCCGTTCAAACCGACATTTTCCATAAACCGATCCATCACTAAAGCAACACGCGCCATATACCCGGAATCTTCTAAAAAAGAAATGAATATGTACATAATGATAATTTGCGGAATAAAAACGAGAACACCACCAACCCCAGCGATAACCCCATCAATAATTAACGCTTCAAAATAAGGTGAGGCATTGATTTGTGTTAGGAAAATTTTTGTCCACTCCGAAAAAGGCCCCGACAAAAACTTGTCCAATCCGTCGGAAAGCGGAAACCCTAACCAATCAAACGTAATCATAAAGACTAATAACATTGTCAGTAAAAATATCGGAATACCTAAAAATCGGTGCGTAACGACTTTGTCGATTTTTTCTGTTAAAGTTGTTGCTTGCGGTGCTGTCGTTTCTTCGACGTCCGCTAATAGTGATTGGATAAATTGGTTTCTTTTTCGGTAAATATAATGATGGATCGTTTGAGCTTCCGTATTTTTTATCGCTATTTCCACTTCTTTATATAGGTGGTCGAGAAACGGAGAAGCGATGATCGATTGTAAATAAGCATAGACTCGGGAATTACCTTCAAAAAATTGGAGTGCAATCCAGCGAGCTGGAAGTGGAGGAAGCCGTTTCTTCGATTTATTTGTTAGTTCGTTTTCAATTCGGGTGATCGCTTTTTCGATGATATGCCCGTAATAAATTTGGAAAGATTGTGTTGTTTTTGTTTCGGTGTAGGTTGAAGCCATTTGCTCTGTTAACTGTCGGCACCCTTTACCAGTTCGAGCGATGATCGGGGTGACCGGAATTTTTAACTTTTGTGATAGCCGTTTGTAATTTATATACATGCCATGTTGTTTCGCTACATCAACCATATTCAAACCGATGACAAGCGGCTTGCCTAATTCGATGAGTTGAAGCGTTAAATGTAAATTTCGTTGCAACTGCGATGCATCAACGATATTCAAAACATCTGTAAAAGGTTCATTAATTAAAAATTGCGAAACGACAGCTTCATCATTTGTTAGTGGGTTTAATGTGTATACACCAGGTAGGTCGATGAGCTCACCGTCGAGATCACCAAACTGTCCACTTGCTCCACTAGCCCCATCGGTATATTTGCCTAATTCCCCCGGATGCACCAGCGGCTTCAATTTCCCTACTTTTTTCTCAACAGTTACACCACTCCAGTTCCCTACATAGGCATAAGAGGTGGTTAACTGATTAAAAAGTGAGGTTTTTCCAGTATTCGGATTTCCGATTAACGCGATCTTTTTCATCATTTTTTCTCCAGTTCTAAAAAATCTAGTATTCTCTTATTCCCATACAAAGGAAAGACGCACTGAATATTGCAGTTTTCAAAACACCCAGACTACAGTTTATGAAACAAAAGACCCGTAGCTTGCAAACACCATGCCCGGCACTTGCAAATACCAGACGCTCAGATTTGCAAACACCAGTAATGCAAGCTTGCAAACAACAGGCGCTCGATTTGCAAACACCAGTAATGTAGCTTGCAAACATCAGTCACCCACTTGCAAACAGCTAAATCTGCTTCATCAGTGCCATTCTACATCTATTTTCTGTGCATCGACCTTACGAATGGCGATACGATTGCTTTTATATTCGATCAAGATAGGACCACCAAAGGGCATTTTATTTGCGACCATTACCGTTGCTTCTTCGACAATTCCTAAATCTAGTAATCGTCTTCTTATAAGGCTGTTTGCCTTTGATAAATCTTTAATTATCACTGTTTGTCCTGCATTTGCATTTGTGAGCAGCAAATTAGTTCACCCTTATTAGCTATCGAACTTAATTTATTGGCGAGTAGGATAGCTTGGATTTTTTGATATGCCTATATTCCTGCGTGTTAGTACCGACCACTTAGTAGTTTTTTGTTAACAAAGTACTTTAAAGGAGAAAAGCTACGGCACCTTGCTCTCTTTTTGAAGATACCTTCTGTTTTCACTATATTTTGGTTTTGCTAAAAATATGAAAATTTTAATGAAGAAGCTATTATATCTTGTCAATAGAAGGAAATTTTCATAAAATAAAATTGAAATTTTTAAAAGGATGTGGTCTATGATATGTTTTTTAAAACGAGGAGTGAACCTTTAAAACTAAAAATTTTTAAGTCTTTAAATGCACGCGATGAGCTAGTAGAAAAAGATGAAAACTACTATCGGAGTCTTCAAAAAGGTTATGAAGGTGAGAAGATTTTCGATAAGTGGTTAGTAGATGAAGGTCTGCCTAGCAATTTTCCTATATTAAACGACTTGTTATTTGAAGTAAACAATACAAAGTTTCAAATTGATTCATCGCTCATTTCTTCTGATACTCTTTATTTTTTCGAAGTTAAAAATTTTGATGGTGATTACGTTATCAAAGGCGATCAATGGTATTCACTGTCAGGAACTGAAATCAAAAACCCGTTACATCAATTAAAACGAAGTGAAACATTATTTCGTAAATTACTGCAGGAGTTTGGTTTTAACCTCCAAGTCAAAGCTTACCTTGTATTCGTAAACCCCGACTTCCTACTTTATCAAGCCCCTTTGAAGGAACCTATTATTTTTCCATCACAATTGAAGCGCTTTTTGGGCAAACTTAACACGAACACT
>SKOL01000106.1 GCA_007120055.1 Anaerobacillus sp. | reverse complement strand
ATAATTCCGATATTTTTAAACGGAGCAAAAATTGCTGATCTTGCGCCAACAACTACTTTTACGCTTCCTTGTTGGATTTTTCGCCACTCATCATATTTTTCCCCTTTAGAAAGAGCACTATGAAGAACAGCAACTAGAGAACCGAACCGTTCTTTAAATCGTTGAACCATTTGCGGTGTAAGTGAAATTTCAGGTACAAGTACAATCGCCTCTTTCCCCTCTTTAAGAACTTCGGCAATAGATTGTAAATATACTTCTGTTTTTCCACTACCAGTGACACCGTGAATAAGAAACGTTTTATGTTCTTTTTGATGGATTGAATCGAAAATAGGTTGAATAATTTTTTGTTGATTCGTAGTTAAAGTTAATGGGGTCGTCCGTTTAAAATCACGGTCGGCATAAGGGTCCCTGGAAACTTCTATTTCTCTTTCTATCAATATATCTTTCTCTACCAGTGCCTTAATCGTACTTCGAGTTGTACTAATTCGTTCGATAAGCTCTTTTACCGAAATTGGTTGTCGTTTTTTTAAAAAATATTCGATAACTTGCTTTTGCTTTGCTGCTCGATTGTCTATTATTTTCAACTCAGCTAAAAGGTCTTGCTCATTATTAGGTTCAACGATCTTTACTTTTTTGTATGTAACCTTATCTTTTACAACGTAAATAACTTCTAAAATTGAATTCGTAATCGCTTTTTTAATGTGAGGGATTCGTTGTTGATGACCTTTCGTAAGCTCTTCCCAATCAATAACACTTTGATATTGAAACAAAGCCTTTAAATCATCATGTAATTCGTTCATTCGTTCTTTATGGACGAGTCTAATTTCTTTCTTATATTTTGCTCGAAGTGCCGCTGGGAGCATAGCTTGATAAGCAGTAATCTTAAAACAAAGAGCACTTGTTGTTAACCAATCTCCTAAAGCAAGAAGTTCCTCCGTTATGACAGGGGTAACATCCAAAACGTCTTCGATTGGTTTTAATTTGTTTAGATCTGTTACATCACTTATGTCAACAACAAACCCTTGGACTTTTCTTGGTCCAAATGGGACGATTACCCTCATCCCTCTCTCTATTGCTTTTTCTAGATGAGGAGGTACTTCGTAGTCAAAAGAGCGATCCGTTTGACCTGACGGTACATCAACGACAACTTTAACAATCATATTTTCAGTCCTTTAATAATTGTTCTATTTCGTTAAGTAAGTTGGCAGACACTTCTTGTTTACTCATTAACGGGAGTGCTTTGCTTGTCCCATCTTTTTTATAGATCGTAACGATATTCGTATCGCCTTGGAAACCAGCTCCTGCTTGTACAATACTATTAGCAACAATCATATCTAAATTTTTGCGCTTTAATTTTTCTTTGGCATATTCGTCAACGTTTTCACTTTCAGCAGCAAACCCAACTAGTAACTGCTTCGTTTTTTTGTCCCCTAACGTTTGTAAAATATCCGTCGTACGCTCCATTTCAACAGCCCAATCACTCGGTTGTTTTTTTACTTTTTGATCGTGAATGTTTTTAGGGCGATAATCTGCAACTGCGGCTGATTTTACAACAACATCTACTTCTTCGTAACGCTCGATGACTTTTTTATACATTTGTGCAGCGGAGATTACAGGCACAAACTCAACATTATCCGGCTTTTCGAGGTTCGTAGGGCCGGAAATTAAAATGACTTTTGCTCCCCTCTTTGAAGCCTCTCGTGCAATCGCATAACCCATTTTTCCAGATGAGCGATTCGTAAAGTAACGAACTGGATCGATTTTTTCTTGTGTTGGACCAGCAGTAATCAAAACGGTTTTTCCATTTATATTTGAGTCTATCGGACGAAAATACATATCAAGATGCATAATGATATCTTCAGGCTCCATTAGACGACCTTTACCTACGTAGCCACAAGCTAAATAACCTTCATCCGGCTCTAAAAAATGATAGCCACGTTCCTTCAATGTTTTCATATTTTCTTTCACTGCTGGGTGCTCATACATATGGACATTCATCGCTGGAGCTATAAATATCGGTGCTGTTGTTGCTAACAACATCGTAGATACGAGATCATCAGCAATTCCATTTGCAGCTTTACCAATAATATTAGCTGTAGCCGGAGCTACAATGACGATATCTGCCCAGTCAGCGATATCGATATGGGTGATTTTCGTCGCTTCTTTTTCCTCAAACACATCTGTATAAACGGTTTCCCTCGATAGTGCTTGAAATGTCAAAGGGGTCACAAACTTCGTAGCACCCTCTGTTAAAACAACTTTTACGTTTGCACCTGCTTGTGTTAATTTGCTAGTAAGCGCACAAGCTTTGTAAACCGCAATCCCACCAGATACACATAATAAAACTTTTTTCCCCTTTAACATATTTGATCTCCTCCATACAAGAAAAGCCCAAGGCGCCCGCCTATCGGCGAAAACCACTGGAAGGCCTGCCCGTAGCGGTCAGGTTTTAGACCGCAAGGGAAGGACTGAAGTGGTCGAGCCGATGGCGCCTGTAGCTAGACAGATTTCAAAATTTATAAAAAAAGAGGACTCATCTGTGGTGTATATCACCCCCATTAAAATATTAACTAGTGAAAACCTTTTTTAAGGTTTAACCTCTAAATAATAAATATGGGGGGTAAGACACCCTTCATGAGTCATCCCCTTTTACTCTTCTTCATCTTTACGTTTAAAAGACAATTGTCCTGAAGAAATTTCTTCTAGTGCTTTACCGACTTGTTTATATGAAACCGGTTTTTCGACCATTAAGTCTTTTTCGTTAGAATCCTTTAAATAACGTGCTCTTCTTGAAGATACAGTTACTAACGTATACTTCGAATCAAGTTTCGTTAATAAATTATCAATAGATGGGTATAGCATTTACTCAGCCTCCACTAATTGTTTATATTTTTCAATTAAACGATCTTTCCTACAATGCTCAGCAACAACAATTGCTTTAATTCTTTCGACCGCAAGATCAACTACATCATTTTCAACGACGTAGTCATATTTATCCATCATTTCAATCTCATCTTTGGCCACCGTCATTCGATTATTAATAAGGTCTTCAGATTCCGTGCCACGATTTACAATACGACTTCTTAACTCAGCTAAGCTTGGCGGCATTAAAAAGATAAATACCCCTTCAGGAAATTGTTGTCTCACCTTTAACGCCCCTTGCACTTCAATTTCCAGAATGATATCTTTACCTTCACTTAACGTTTTTTCCACATAATCGACAGGCGTACCGTAGTAGTTCCCTACATATTCAGCCCATTCTAAAAGTTTGTCATTTTTAATCATTTCTTCAAAATCATCTCGTGTTTTAAAGAAATAATTAACTCCATCTACTTCTCCTTCGCGTGGTGAACGCGTCGTTGCAGAAACGGAATATAATATATCTGTATCTTGCTGCCTAAGCGCGCCACATACCGTTCCTTTCCCTACACCTGAAGGTCCAGAAAGGACGATCAATAATCCTCTTTCTTTTTTCATGTCTACCTCCAAAATCTTCCATCAGAAAACTCCAGCTAATGGGTTATCAGCCGGAAGCGGATCGTTAATTTACTTATCCATTAATCTTCAGAAATATCATCCTTATTTGTCAAGCGTTGTGCCACTGTTTCCGGTTGAACAGCAGATAAAATAACATGATCACTATCGGCAATAATTACAGCTCTCGTTCTTCTGCCATATGTAGCATCAATTAACATATTACGTTCTCGTGCTTCCTGAATAATCCTTTTTATTGGAGCTGATTCTGGACTGACGATTGAAATTATTCGATTCGCTGATACGATATTGCCAAAGCCAATATTAATTAGTTTAATATTCATTGATTTCCCCTGCCCATCTATATATTATAACCAGAACTTTGGTCATTTTAACACTTTTTTTATTATTAGGCTAACATCTATTCAATATTTTGGACTTGTTCTTTGATTTTTTCTAACTCTGCTTTTAACTCTACAACTTGTTTATTAATATATATATCATTAGATTTTGAGCCAACGGTATTTACTTCTCGATTCATTTCTTGGACGAGAAAGTCGAGTTTTCTGCCAACCACACCGCTCTCATGTTGTTCAATGATAAACATGAATTGTTCTAAATGACTCTTTAGCCTTGTTAACTCTTCGTCTATATTTGCTTTGTCTGCAAAAATAGCGACTTCAGTTAATACTCTACTCTCTTCAACTTCGAGCTTTTCATCTAAAAGTTCTTCCATTCTTTTTAATAAGCGTTGTTGATACGCCTCGATCACACCAGGAGCATGTTCCTCAACATTCGCTACTACCGCACCAAGTTTTTTTAGACGTTGTGTTAAGTCAACCGCTAGAGCAGAACCTTCTTTTTGACGCATTTTCAAAAGCTCTTCTGTTGCCTTTTTTGTAGCAGAAGCAATAAGTTCCACTAAAATTTCTGATTGATTATCTTTTTCTAATACCGTAACGACATCAGGGTGAAGCAAAAGTTTTTCTAAGTTTAACTGTTGAGTCACAGCAAGTTTTTCTTGTGCCCTCTCGTGAGTTAAATAAAACTCTTTAAGCAAATCCCAATCAACTTGCAAAGTTCTTTCAACTAACCCTTCTCCTTCAACTGTAAGGAATACATCAACCTTGCCACGCTGTACAAATTGATTAATACTTTTTTTTAGTCGATCTTCCAAAAATAAAAACTGACGTGGCATTCGAATTGTTACTTCTGAAAATCGATGGTTGACTGACTTCATTTCTACATTAATTCGATAATTTTCATTTTTAATAAATGATTGACCATATCCGGTCATACTGACTAACATAATATCACATCCACAATTCTATTCTAACCAATTTTACCATTATCAACAAGTAGAGGAAATAGAAACACTTAAAACTTGTTGAAACTCACCTCAAGTTTTGCTCACTTTCGCAAACATATCTTCATGAAAAAAACTCTGACCATCAACCGTCACAATCCAAAATGGAAAAGGCAGGTGCTTTCCCTCACTTCACCTTGACCTTCTATCGAATCTCAGACGTTCGTTCCCAAAAGCACCCGCCATCTTTTCATACAAAAACTGCACGGCGATGTATTATTACCATTTAGAATGTAAATGCCGGCCGAACTCTTTCGCTTCGCTGTAAAGCTACTGACCTCAATCACATCATGTCAAGCATCTTAGCAAAGACTTCGTGCTGCTTTGCGAAGAGTAACCGCAGGAGCATATTCTAACGAATCTCAGAGGCTCGTTCACGAAATCATCCGCCTTTTTCTACACATCACTGTCATGACGGTGCAACGTTACCCTTTAACATATCAAAGTCAGGTCTTTTCTTTCCAACTAACCAACAAACCAACTATCCATCGTTTCCACACAAAAAAGCTATAAGGTCAAATGAATGGTCCTTATAGCTCAAATTATAATTTTTGAAAACTCTACTTTTTACGTGCTAATAGTTATGATTTAATGCTTAAAAAAGTTTTATTTTTCCCTCTATTAAAAATTTGGAAGCCTGCTAGTGCGACGGTCGGGACTGACGCTAATCCAAGTACTAATAACCATTCACGTACATCCAAGCCAACTGTATGGAATACTGGCTGTAATGGCGGGAAGTACATAACGACTAGCATTAGTGCTGTTGATGAAAGCACCGCCAATACTAAATATATGTTTTGGAACGGGTTTCGGTGGAATACCGAGTGCTCACTACGACAATCAAATACATGAATAAGTTGAGCCATGACTAATGTCGCAAATGCCACACTTTGCGCTCTAATTAACTCATCAGGATTTTGCGACAGTGTGATCCAAAACGCAATTAGTGTTACCACCCCAATCATAAAACCTCGACTAATAATTTTCCAAGCAAGTCCCCTTGCAAATACACTTTCCATTGGATGACGCGGTTTACGTTTCATGACATCATCCTCGGCTTGGTCGAGCCCAAGAGCCATTGCCGGTAAACCGTCTGTCACGAGATTAATCCATAAAATTTGAATAGCTACTAAAGGCAACGGCATACCTAACATCATCGCAAATAACATCACTAAAATTTCACCAACATTAGAAGCGAGCATGTAACGAATAAATTTTCGAATATTATCGTATATATTGCGCCCTTCTTTAATAGCTGCTTTGATCGTCGCAAAATTATCATCACTAAGTACAAGTGATGAAGATTCTTTCGCAACATCCGTACCTGTAATCCCCATCGCCACTCCAATATTCGCTGCTTTGATTGCCGGGGCATCATTGACACCATCACCAGTCATCGCAACAATATGACCTTTCGCTTGAAGCGCTTTAACGATCTTCAACTTATGTTCTGGAGAAACACGAGCATAAACATAAATATCATCGACAACTCCTTCTAAATCTTTAACACTCATTTTTGCTAACGTATTTCCATCCATAATTTTGCCGTGTTCAGGTAGTATCTGTAACTGTTTGGCAATCGCCTGAGCCGTGATAAGATGGTCACCTGTAATCATGATCGTTTTAATACCTGCCTGGCGACATTCAATAATAGAATCTTTCACTTCTGGTCTAGGAGGATCCATCATCCCTTGCAAGCCAATAAGGGTTAAATTGCATTCTACTGCATCTTCTGATTTATAACTTGCGTTTCTACCAATTTCTTTGTAAGCAATCGCAATCGTCCGTAGTGCTTGTGAAGCTAAATGGTCAATTGCTTCTGTTACATACCCATTTTTTTGCTTTGATAAAGTTTCTAATCTCTCATTCCACAAAATCCGGTCACTTCTACTTAAGAGAACGTCCGGTGCCCCTTTTGTAACGACAAAACGCTTACCATCTTGTTTGCGTTCAACAATTACACTCATCATTTTTCTTGTTGATTCAAACGGGAATTCTTCAATAATCTCATATTCATTTAACATTGTATCTCTTGAGATTCCTGCTTTATGAGCAGAAACGGCAAGTGCACCCTCAGTCGGGTCCCCATCAATCGTATATTCTGTTTTCGTTTTAGAGAGGAATCCATCTTTCACTTCGTTTTGAACGACTTTTGCATTATTACATAAAGCGCCAAAGGTTAATAACTGCAACAATGTTTTTTCTGTTTCTACATTTAACTTTTTACCACCTTTATAGAAGTCTCCCTGAGGTACATACCCTGTCCCTGAAACTTCCCAAGTAGTTCCACCTGACCATAATTTTGTAACTGTCATTTTGTTTTGCGTCAATGTTCCAGTTTTATCAGAACAAATGACCGAAGCACACCCCAATGTTTCTACAGCTGGAAGCTTTCTAACGATGGCCTTACGCTTAATCATCCGTTGGACACCCAGTGCTAACGCAACAGTCACAATCGCCGGTAAACCTTCAGGAATAGCAGCTACAGCAAGTGAAACCCCCGCTAAAAACATGGTATATGCATCGTGCCCTTGGTAAACACCAATAATAACTACTAGTGCTGTTAGGAAAAGTGCGACTAAAATTAAGACCTTACCTAATTGTTCGAGTTTACGCTGTAAAGGAGTAACCATCGTTTCTGCAGATTGCAATAGGTGGGCAATTTTCCCCATTTCTGTTTTCATCCCTGTTGCAACAATGACTCCTGTACCGCTTCCTTGTGTAACCATCGTTCCCATAAAAGCCATATTCTCTTGATCACCAATCGAAAGGTCCTCACCGGATAATACATCTTCCGTTTTATGCACAGGTACCGATTCACCTGTCAATGCTGATTCCTCGATTCGAAGCCCTTTAGATTCGATAATTCGTACATCTGCTCCAACCCGGTCACCGCTAGCTAGTTTTACAATGTCCCCAACCACTACATCAATTGAAGGAACTTTTATCCATTCTCCGTCACGAAGTACCGTTATTTGCGGAGCAGATAGTTCTTTCAATGCAGCTAGAGATTTCTCCGCTTTTCTCTCTTGAATAAATCCTAATATTCCATTTAAAAGTACGATAAAAATGATCGTTATCGCATCAATATATTCACCTAATAAACCTGAAATCAAAGTCGCCACTAATAAAACAATGACCATAAAATCTTTGAACTGTGCTAAAAACAAGAAAAAAGCAGGAACACTGTCAGCCTCATCTAATTTATTTTGCCCCAACCTCTTTAACCTTTGTTCAGCCTCTTCCTCTGACAACCCTTGTGAAAAATGGGAATGTGTCATTTCTTCTACATCATGTATATCTCTCTCATACCACTTCATCCTGCCACCTCGCCTCTAATCTTTAGACGTTTGCCTGTCCTTTACAAACTATCTTTATTCAAGCAAGTCCAAAAAAATGCTATACTATTTAAAGAAAAGT
>SKOL01000420.1 GCA_007120055.1 Anaerobacillus sp. | reverse complement strand
GGCGGCTAATCTCTTCGTCAACTTGTTCGTCCGTTTCTCACGTATTATTACTCTATACGCTCCGATACTCCGAACTACGTTTCCTCGACCTTTTTGCCCCTCGTTGTCCTCGTTTTTGAACGTCCATTTTTCTTGTAGTTCAAAAAATGTAGTTCGTCTATAATTTGATGATTATCATACCAAATTATGAAAGCATTCGTCAAATTTATTTTTGTAATTTTTTCTATATTTTATACGTCGATCTCCATTTTTTAGTTACATAACCTTTTTCATTCGTGCAGAAAATACAATATAGAAAGGAGATGAAACTAAAAATGAGTAGAGCTCGCAAGCAAAAAACACGTGACAGAAACAAAAATAGTTTACCACAAACACCTAAAAAAGATATTGCAACAGATAATCAAGATTTAGAGTTCGCAAACGAACTTGATGATCGTTACGAACTAAAAGCAAAACCCGGCTTCCCACCAACAGAAGTTGACCGTAAAAAATAATTTAAAATGTACAATTCATAATTTAAAATTTGCTTAAGCATTGCTTCGAAGTATTCAAATAATTTTACGTAAACATTGTAATATTATTTTTCACTTCGAAGTTTTTCTCTGTATTAATTAAAACCTAACAGGTTTACGTTTTTTAATTTTTAATTTTAAATTTCCTTACCGTAATCCCCGTCGTTCCATTGACCGCATTAATGGTGATATTCTTATTTTCTTTCTCAGGAAATAGTCTTGCCGTAAATACTTCTTCTCCTTCGTTTACAAACAGTTCAATCGATGATGTATCTAAAAAGATGCGAAGCTGCTGCAGTTGCGTAAGCTTGCAATGCCTAGCTTCAATCGCTCGTTCGTTATCACTAAATGATTTACGTTCAAGCGTTAGTCGTTCTTCCCTCACGTCATAAATAATTCGTGCTTCATCACGTAACGCAATTTCAAAACGTTCAGCGTCATTATTAATAACATCGACAACTAACTCGAGCTGATCTCCATTCACGCCCTCCAGTTGTTTCATTTCACTAGCAACGACTTCATTTTCATAAAGAACCTCATCAACTCTCTGCTCGTCTAATTCAGCGACAGGTCTCTGGTAAAGTTTTTCATCAACTAACACTAGCTCACGAGGTAACGTCATCGCATGAACCCATTGATGGGCAATGGTCGGGTGTTGATCTTCTGCTTGCTCAGGAACACCCATCCAAGCAAAAAGTAACCTTCTCCCTTTATCATCAACTGTCGTTTGTGGGGCGTAAAATTCAAAGCCACGATCAAGTTCAACAAAGCGACCATGTGACATTTTACCAGTCTCATAATTCAACTCACCAACAAAATAACCAGACTGATATACATTGTTATAAAGCATCCCTTCAGGCTTTAACCCTTGTGGCGAAACAATGAGCACGTCTTTGCCATGAAGCGAGAACAAATCAGGGCACTCCCACATATATCCGAAATCACCGAGTTGGCCTTCGTTCGATCCAGCAATATTACCTAGCAAATGCCACTCCTTTAAATCAACTGATTTTAAAAGAGCCGCCTTTCCTTGTAAATCCTCACTTTGTGCGCCAACGATCATATACCAATGGTCATCATGATTCCAAACTTTCGGATCACGAAAATGAGCTGTATATCCGTCCGGTAATTCAACGACAACACCTTTTTTCGTGAAATGAACCCCATCTTCACTTTCAGCTAAACATTGATACGTTTCGCGATTCCCTTGTTCATCTTTGACATTACCTGTATAAAACAACTTCATTTTACCGTCAGCACTGACAGCACTTCCTGAATAACAACCGTTTTTATCAAACCAATCACTCGGTGCTAAGGCAATTTCCTCATGCGTCCAATGAATGAGGTCTTTTGAAATGTAATGTCCCCAAAACTTAGCACCATGTCCCGTTTTAAACGGGTTCCATTGATAAAATAAATGATACGTACCATTATATTGAATAAAACCGTTTGGATCATTTAATAAGCCTACAGGTGGCATTAAGTGATATCCAAGGCGATAATAATCACTCTCTACAGTCTCTTGATGTTTTTGAACTTCAGCATTTGCATCAGAAATAAGTTGTAACGCTCGACCTTCCATCTTATTAACCCCTTAAAATTTGTTCAACTTCTGAAATTGTTGGTAGAGCTGTCATTGCTCCTTTGGTTGAAGCAGCCAAACCACCAGACACACTAGCAAACTGGCCAATTTCTTTTGCTTCTTCCATTGATAAATTTTTAATACCTTCACGTCGCTTTTCTAACTTATAAAGGATTCCCGATACAAAAGCATCCCCTGCCCCGGTCGTATCGACGGCTTTAACCTTCATTGCAGGAACGTGAGTACTCTCACCACCTAGAAAGACATAACTACCTTCTGCTCCTAATGTAACAACAATGAAAGGAATATTGTAAGGGTTTAACTTCCGAACACCTTCTTCAATATCTTTTTCACCTGTGATAAATTCAAGCTCTTCTTCCGATATTTTTAAAACGTCAGCTTCACTAAGCATTGAAATAATCGTTTCTCGCGCAACATCACTATTTTCCCAAAGTCCTAAACGTAAATTCGGATCATAAGAGACAATCATTCCATTCCCTTTTGCAAATTGTACGGCCTTTTTTGTGGCTGATTTTGCTGGTTCACTAATTAAACTAATCGAACCGAAATGTAAAATTTTATTCGTTTGAAATACTCTTTCATCGAGATCTTTTTCCTCTAAAAAGCGGTCTGCACTTGGGTTTATGTAAAAATCAAAGCTACGTTCGCCATTTTCTGCTAAAGTGACGAATACAAGTCCAGTCTTTACTTCATTTGAAAAATGCATTTGGTCTGTCCAAACTCCGTAACTTTTTAACGTATCTCTTAAAAAATGTCCTAAAACGTCATCTCCAACTTTACCTAAAAACGTTGAACTTGCTCCTAAGCGCGCAATTCCAACAGCCACATTGGCTGGAGCCCCTCCTGGACTTTTTATGTAGTTCAGATTTGTATGATCCATTGGAATAAAGTCAATTAATGCTTCTCCAAGACTAATTACACCTTTTTTCATGAAAATTACCTCCCATTTAACTTAACTATATTAAAGATACAGAAAAAGGTGACTTAAAACTAGCCCCACTACAACTTACATATAACTAAAATGTACAGTAGTCGTGGTGAGTCGTTTAAGTCAACCTATTTATTACTTTTCTTCTTCTTTAAATCCTAAAATCCATGTTGCTACAAAAGCACCAGTAACGGCAATCGCAAAACCAATTAAATAATTCACTAAGTTAATCGTACCTAGCGGTGAAACGATCGCAATCATCGGTATTCCCGTTAAGCCATAGGCATTTGCTACTACATTTGTGAATACAACATACGCTCCACCTAATGCACCTCCAATGAGTGCACCAATGAATGGTTTACGATAACGTAAATTCACCCCGAAAATAACAGGCTCTGTAATTCCTAAAAACGCCGAAAGTGCCGATGGTAACGCAAGTTCTTTCGTTTTTGCACGTTTTGATTTAAAAAATACAGCTAGTCCTGCTCCACCTTGGGCAACGTTGGCCATCGACCAAATCGGTAATAAGTAGTTAACACCGATACTGGCAATTAATCCTGCTTCAATCGCATGGAACGAGTGGTGTACCCCTGTAATAACGATCAGTGAATACGTACCACCAAATAAAAGGCCTGCAATAAAACCACCATGATTATAAACAAAGTTTAAGATTGTTGTAATTCCATCACCAATAAAGTTTCCTAATGGACCAAGAATAATTAATGCGAAAAAACCTGTTACGATAACTGTAACAAACGGTGTCACAATTAAATCTAACGCGTGTGGAACAACTTTTCGTAAGTTTTTCTCAAGTTTACTCATAAAGTAAACCGCTAATAAAACAGGAATTACGGTTCCTTGATAACCAATCATCGCAATATCAAAGCCGATAAAGTTCAGATAATCTGGTTCTGCGGTTCCTTGTGCCCAAGCATTTAATAATGCTGGATGCGTCATAATTCCCCCGATAACTGCACCTAAATATGGATTGGCTCCAAATTCTTTAGCGGCACTAACCCCGATTAATATCGGTAAAATGATAAACGCTGCACTTGAAAACATATCCAGTAAAACGATCCAAGAACTATCTGGCGCTACCCATTCGAACGTTCTTAACATTCCTAGTAATCCCATTAATAAACCACTAGCAACGATCGCTGGAATAATCGGTACGAAAATATTAGATAATGTTCTTGCAAAACGAGCGAGCGGATTCATTTTCTTTTGAATTGCTTCTTTGTGATCTGCTTGATTTTCTGCATCGTTTAAACCAGCTTCTTCGGCAAAAGCTGCATACACTTTATTTACCGCACCTGTACCAAAAATAATTTGAAATTGTCCAGAGCTTAAAAATGCTCCTTTTACTCCTTTGATATCCTCTATTTCTTCCTTTTTTGCTTGATCATCATCTTTTAAGACGAGGCGTAGACGTGTCGCACAATGAGTGGCACTTACAATATTTTCTTTACCACCTAACAAAGGCAATAGCTTTTTTGAAATGTCTTTTGCTTCCATTGTCATTTCTCCTTTTCATTAAAAATTCATTGAGTGAATTTCATAATAACAATAAACTAGCCACATCCATCTACATCTAGTTGAGAACGAATTAACTCACTAGATGTAGCATCCTAGTGGCGCTAAATACGAATTATGAAATTCATTTAATCCCTAAAATAATGTTTTGTTATAAAGTAGAATTCAATACTAAATGTGTACAATTTGTTTATTGCATCAGCAAGACACAAAAATACATTTTTTCCCATTTATAACAAAATAAAAGACCTAAAATGTAAAAGGGCTCAAAGATAGAGAACTATCGCCTTTACATTTTAGGTCTTGCCTACATAGATAAGTGAATATAATCATTACAATATTATCGCCTTTAAGTAATTTAATATGGCTCAATTTAGGTAATTATACAATTCACTCAAGTAGTAACAATCCTACTTTATTCACTTTTTATACGCTTACATTAAATCATATTCATTTTTCTTTGTCAATATTACTTTTATCGAAAAATGTCGAAAAAGGCCGTCCCTATTCAAGTGCTAACACTTAAGTAGGGACAGCTCAATCAGTTTATGATTTATTTTTATTTCTTTTTTTAAAGCTACGTTCTGCATTATTCCTTGGTGGACGTCCTTCGCCATCTTTTTTATTTCGACTACGATTGCGATCGCGATCACGGTTTCTGCCACCGTCTTTGCCACGGTAATTACCGCCGCCACCGCCGCCTTTCTTGCCACCAAAGTTCGCTTTCTTCGCACGTAATGGTGCTTCACCCGTAATTTTTACTGGTGTTGTGTTTGGCTCTTTCGTTAACATTTTTAACGCAGCCGATACGAGCGTCACAGAATCAACTTCTTCTAAAAGTTGTTCCGCACTATTTTTATACGCTAGAAATTCTTTTTCTTGGATCGTTTCTAAAAGTTTATCAATCGTTAAACGTTGTTGCCCTTCTATTGCTTCAGCAAAAGTAGGTACCGCACGCCTCGTAATATTTCGTTTTGTCATTTTTTCAATTGACTTTAAGTGATCCATTTCTCTTGGAGTTACGAACATCATCGCAATTCCTGTTTTCCCAGCACGGCCCGTTCGACCAATACGGTGAACGTAGCTTTCTGGATCTTGAGGAATGTCGAAGTTATAGACGTGAGTCACACCACTAACATCAATCCCACGTGCAGCAACATCTGTTGCTACAAGCACCTCAATCGTTCCTTCTTTAAATTTTCGAATTACGCTATCACGTTTCGCTTGATTTAAGTCACCATGGATACCTTCAGCGATATAACCACGTTTTAATAATGCCTCTGAAAGCTCATCTACACGACGTTTCGTACGACCGAAAATAATCGCCAATTCTGGCGCTTGAATATCAAGCATACGACAAAGCACATCAAATTTTTGCTTTTCTTGTACTTCCATGTATTGCTGGTCAATATTTTCAACCGTCATTTGTTTCGCTTTAACAGCAATCGATTGTGGGTTTGTTAAAAACTTTTGCGCTAAACTTTGAATTCGTTTCGGCATTGTTGCTGAAAACAGTAAAGTTTGTCTTGTTTCTGGAACTTCACTTAAAATCGTTTCAATATCCTCAACAAATCCCATATTTAACATTTCATCTGCTTCGTCTAATACAACGATACTAATCGACTGCAAACGAATTGTTTTACGACGCATGTGATCCATAAAACGCCCCGGTGTTGCAACAATAATCTGTGGACGTTGCTTTAAAGCTCTTATTTGACGACCGATATCTTGCCCACCATAAATCGGTAATGAGCGAACTCCTTTATGATGACCGATTTTATTTAATTCTTCTGCGATTTGAACAGCTAGCTCACGTGTCGGAGTTAAAACGACCGATTGGATCGCTCCTTCATTCACGTCTGCCTTTTCAATAAGAGGAATTCCAAATGCTGCTGTTTTTCCTGTTCCTGTTTGAGCCTGTCCAATTAAATCTTTTCCTTCGATTGCGACAGGAATTGTTTGACTTTGAATTGGAGTTGCCTCCTCAAAGCCCATATCCGATATTGCTCGAATAATTTGATGGTCTAAACCAAAATCATAAAAAGTTGCCAAGTTCATTTCTCCTTTTTCAATTAAAATTATCTCATTCTGACGGGCGGTATAAGAGGCTGACTTGCTATAGAATCAGCAATTATCACCAATGCTAACTCCAGAGTGTAACTTCTCATTCGAAACGAAATTCTACACTATTTAAGCTTTACGAAAACGAAAAAATTATTGTGCTTAATTTTGCACTTTTTAGGAATGTTTTTCTTCCTAAAGTCAGCCCCATAACCGCCCATTAGAACGGATGATTCCGTTCCTATCTGTCACATTACAGATCAATTTTGAACGATACTACTTTACATTCATTCCCTGAATCAGTGATTTTTAACCTATGAATTATCTGAATGAATGCAACCTATCTATCTTACTACTAATTAACTACGAATGAAAGCATTATTTTCCTAAAGAGAAAATATTTGCTTTGAATTTAATACCTAAACTCTTCAAACAAAACGCTCAGGACGATTTACCTTCACCATCTAAGATGGAAAAGGCGGGTGCTTTCCCTCACTTCACCTTGACCTTCTTTCGAATCTCAGACGTTCGTTCGCAAAAGCACCCACCTTTTTTTCATACAAAATCAACATGGCGATTTAATCGTCACCTTCGAAGATTTAAATTAGATATTTTATTCCAACTTTCCAACATTCTGCTTTCTACCTAACCAACTAACCACTAACGAACAAAACAAAGCATTTAATTTTATCACTTTACTATGATAAAATTACAACAAATTATTTAATGAGAGGGTTTTGTCCTATGTTTGATTATCACGTTCATTCACTATTTTCTGCGGATTCAAAAATGAAGATGGAAGATGCATGCGATGCAGCTATTCAACAGGGAGTAAAAGAAATTGCTTTTACGGAACATATCGATTATTTTTATCCAAATTGTGAGCTTACCTTTGACTTTGACTATACCGAATATTCAAAAGCGGTTGATGAGATAAAAGAGCATTATAAAAACAAATTAACAATCCTTAAAGCCGTGGAAATTGGAATTCACCCTTTTAAACATTTAGAAAACGCTCAATTCGCTAACTCAAATTTCTTTGATTTTATCATCGGTTCTGTCCATTTGGCTGATGATCTAGATCTTCATAACGGTGATTATTTTAAAGGAAAAGATGTCAATCAAGCGTTAGAAAATTATTTTTTAGCAATTAACAACTATACAAAAGAATATGATGATTTTAATGTACTCGGACATTTAACGCTTATAAAACGTTATTTACATTTTGTCGATGCGCATTGGGCGGATATCAACTGGAAGAGCTATTATGAAATTATTGAGGATACGTTTAAAACATTAATTAAAACAAATCGAGGAATTGAAGTGAATATGTCAGGTTTTCGTTACCGTATTGATTGCCCGCTACCAGACTTGCCATTTGTAAAACTTTACCGCGATTGTGGAGGCGAAATCATTACTGTTGGAACTGATGCCCATAGTAAACATTTTGTCGGCAAACATTTAAAGTTAGGCTACGAAATTCTCGAAAAAGCGGGATTTAAATATGTAACAACGTTTCGAGAGAGAAAGCCTTCGTTTGTACCATTAGCTAATATTGGTTAGTTAGTTGGTTTGTTGGTAAGTCGAAAGTTGGAAGAAACATTGAATTTACATCGTAGATGGTGACAATTAATTG
>SKOL01000387.1 GCA_007120055.1 Anaerobacillus sp. | reverse complement strand
TCTGTTGCTGGATTAAAGTCGTGTAAATTCCCTAAAAGAAAGCGGAACGTATTACGGATTTTTCGGTACACTTCAGCCACTTGTTTTAAAATTTTATCAGATACGCGCACATCAGCTTGATAATCTACAGAAGCTACCCATAGCCTTAAAATGTCAGCACCTAATTGTTTCATCACGTCGTTAGGGATAACGACATTACCTAATGATTTACTCATCTTTCTGCCATTACCATCTAGAACAAACCCGTGACTTAAGACAGATTTATAAGGAGCTTGGCCCGAAACGGCAACTGAAGTTGATAAAGATGAATTGAACCAACCTCGATATTGGTCAGAACCTTCTAAATAAAGGTCTGCAGGTCTTTGTAAATCATCGCGCTCGACTAAAACCGATTGGTGCGAAGATCCTGAATCAAACCAAACATCCATAATGTCAGTTTCTTTCGTAAACTGCCCATTTGGACTTTGCTCAGATGTAAATCCTTCAGGAAGTAAGTCTTTTGCTTCCCATTCAAACCAAATGTTTGAGCCATGTTCTCTAAATAAATTTGAAACATGTTCAATCGTTTCGTCAGTAATAATCGGTTCATTGTCTTCGCCATAAAATACCGGAATCGGAACTCCCCAAGCACGCTGCCTGGATATACACCAATCTCCACGGTCACGAACCATGTTAAATAATCTCGTTTCTCCCCATCCAGGCACCCAATTAACTTCTTTAATTGATTTTAACAACTGTTCACGGAAATCTTTAATCGATGCAAACCATTGTGCCGTTGCTCTAAAGATGACCGGCTTCTTTGTACGCCAATCATGTGGATACGAGTGCGTCATAAACGATAGTTTTATTAACGCCCCAGCTTCTTTAAGTTGTTCGGTGATCGGTTTATTAGCAGTATCGTAAAATAACCCTTCAAAGCCAGGAGCTTCCTCTGTAAATACTCCTTTATCATCGACTGGACAAAGTACTTCTAAGTTATATTTTTGGCCAACGATAAAGTCGTCTTCCCCGTGTCCAGGAGCTGTATGGACACAACCAGTACCAGCTTCTAAAGTAACGTGCTCACCAAGAATGACTAAAGATTCACGGTCATAAAGCGGGTGAACAGTCGTCACACCTTCTAATTCACTACCCTTTATTTTATTTAAGATTTCATAGTTTTCCCATTCAAATTCGCTTACAAGAGACTCAAGTAACCCTGAAGCTACGATATATTTTTCACCATTTACTGCCACAACACAATATTCTAACTCCGGATGTAAGCAAATAGCTAAGTTCGCAGGAATTGTCCAAGGAGTGGTCGTCCAAATCACAATTTTTTCATCCCCTGCTAAAACCGATTTTCCATCTTTCACATTAAAGGCCACATAAATCGATGGAGAACGCTTATCATGATATTCAATTTCTGCTTCAGCAAGTGCAGATTCTGAGGATGGCGACCAATAAACAGGTTTTTTACCTTTATAAATGTATCCCTTTTTCGCCATTTCTCCGAAAACTTTAATTTGTTGAGCTTCATATTGTTCATCAAGTGTAATGTAAGGATTTTCCCAATCACCACGAACTCCTAGACGCTTAAACTGATCTCGCTGACGATCCACCTGATTTAGGGCATATTCAGCACATTTTTTACGAAACTCAGCGACTGTTAATTCTTTTCGTTTCACTTTTCCACTTTTTGTGAGCGCCGTTTCAATAGGTAAACCGTGCGTGTCCCAGCCTGGTACGTAAGGGGCACAAAAACCAGCCATTGATTTATAACGAACGATAAAATCTTTTAATATTTTATTTAAAGCATGTCCAATATGTATATCTCCATTAGCATAAGGAGGCCCATCATGTAACACGTATAAAGGGCGATCTTTCGTCCTTTCTTGAACTTTTTCGTAAATATTTAACTCATACCATTTTTCTTGAACTTGTGGTTCACGATTAGGTAAATTTCCACGCATTGGAAATTCTGTTTTTGGCATTAATAATGTTTCTTTGTAATCCATTCGCTCTTCCTCCAACTATATAATTTTAGAAAAATAAAAAACCTTCTCTCCCAATAAAGGGACGAGAAGGTTTACCCGCGGTACCACCCTAATAAACAGTTATTATACTGTTCACTTTTAATTCGTAACGTGAATGACTCGTCACAGCCTACTTAAAACTTTGCTAATTAAACGCTAAAAGTATTGTTCGATGTGAGGCTTAAGGGTGATTTTCCTATTTACAACTTCTTACCAGGCTTGCACCGTCCCTGATTCGCTAAAAAAGAACTTGTAAAAGTACTGTCCCTGTCTTCGCCTTTTTATAATTAATCGTATTATATGAAAAATTAAATGGAACGTCAAGCAGCTGATTAACTCTCTCTTACAAATTCATTTGTTTCATCAGCTTTACTTATATCTTCCCAATCATCACTTCCGAGCATTTCAAGCTGCGCCTCGATCAACATCTTGAATCTCATCTTATATACGGAAGCTTGTTTCTTTAACTCTTCAATTTCTAATGCAATTTTTCTTGATTTTGACAACGAATCATTAATAATACGATCCGCATTTTTTTCTGCTTCTTTAATGATAAGTTGCGCTTCTTTTTGTGCATTTCTCTTAACATCTTCACCAGTTTCTTGTGCAATTAATATCGATTTATTAAGTGTTGATTCTATATTTGAAAAATGAGCTAATTTTTCATCAAGTTCTGCTACTTTATCAGCAAGCTCCTTTTTTTCCCGAAGGACGATCTCATAATCTTTAATTACTTGATCAAGAAACTCGTTTACCTCATCTTCATCATACCCACGAAAACCTCTATTGAATTCTTTATTATGAATATCCAATGGTGTTAAAGGCATTGATTTGCCACCTCCAAAATTAATCAAAATTTAAAACGAAGTACTAATATAGTAGCTAATTCGACATAAATAGAGAAGTTCCTGCTAATGCGACAACTATTTTCGTAAACCTACAGAAATTCTCCATTTATCTTTTTTAGTTTTCCCTAAGGTACATATAAGTTTACTTCTGCCTAAGCCACGTACTGATAAATAATCTCCATCTTCAAGCTGGAAAGGTGCTTGTTCGACCGTTTTCCAGTTTACTTTTACCCTTTTGTTTTCTATGAACGGGGCTATTTTAGAGCGAGATAATTGATATATTTCTGAAAGAACCACATCAAGACGTAATGAACTAACGGTGATCGTTTTTTCTATCCACTCTTCGTTCACAATTACTAAGCTTGAAAGTGGAATACTCTCCAACCTTATCGACGCTCGTCCAACATTTTGAAGATTAGCTTCAATATAACTACTTATTTCGGAAGCAACAACAATCTGAACATTTTCTTCTTGTATATATATGTCACCAAACTTTTCTCTTTTTAAACCTAAACTCATCATAGACCCTAATAAATCACGGTGTGATAATTGCACAAATTTGTTCGCATAATGAACTTGGAAGGCTACTAACTGATAATCTTCTATATTCGGTTCAATATATGAAGGGTATATAAAAGCCCTTTTCCGTTCTGCATTTATAGTGCCCCCTGAAAACTGTATGTGAACATCTTGGCCTTGTCCAATAATACTTGAGGCAATTTGCTGCTGCCTAGGATCCAAAAAGTCAGTTAATTTATGTACGAAACGGTCATTTGTAAGTTCCTTCCAACCTACTACTTGATCGACAAAAGGTCGTTCTTCTGGTCGGAAGTGATCATAAATAGTCATACATATTCAATCCTTTTAAAACATTGAGAAGATTGCACTTACACCGTACGTAGCAAAACGTAATGCAATAATTGCCACGATTGGAGAAATATCGATCATTCCTAATGGTGGAATAATTTTTCTGAACGGCGCTAAATAAGGTTCAACAATCGACCCGATAAATTGACCAATCGATGATTCTCTAGCATTCGGAAACCATGACATTAAAATATACGCAATTACTACCCAAGAATATAAATACAAAAGTTGAATTATAATACCCTCGATCATACCCATTTTTCTACCACCTACTTAATTAATATTTATTCAGAAAGAATACCCGAAATTGTTCCTGCAACATCAACGTTATCAGGAGTACAGAGAAAAATATTTTCTCCTAACTTTTGAATATCCCCTCCTATAGCATACACTGTTCCACTTAAAAAATCGACAATTCGTTTTCCTTGTTCATGCCCAATTCGTTGCAAATTAATGACTACAGCTTTACGATTTTTAAGATGATCTGCGATATCTTGGACTTCTTCATACGTTTTTGGCTCAATTATCATTACTTTTGTGGACTTTTGCACACTTTGAATACTAACGACATTTTGTTTTTCTATTTTCTTTTCTTGATTTCGCGGTAAATATTCTTCATCAATATCAATGGAGTTTTCTTTAGCCACTGCAGACTCTTCATCTTCTAGTTCAAAAAAACGCTTAAATTTAGCTTTTAAGCTCATTTCATTCTCTCCCTTTAAACCTTAATTTATAATCTGTAAGTTTCAAAAAGAAGTATACACAATCTTTTTAGACTAAGACTAAGCCAGGCTTAATTAATTGCAACACGCACTTTAATAGGTCTTAATTATAAATTTTTAAATTTCTTTCCCCACTAACGAAGTTCCGAGCCTTATAAAAGTTGCTCCCTCTTCTACAGCAATTTGATAGTCATTCGACATTCCCATAGAAAGTTCTGTACACGGGGCGAAACTTAAACGAAGGGCTTGTACATCTTTTTGGACTTGTTTAAGCCCTCGAAAATATTGTCTAGTTTCTTCACGTTCTTCCACATATGGAGCCATCGTCATTAAACCAACAACTTCAATAAGTGAGTATTGTTCTAATGTTTTAATAAAATCAACCACTTCAGTAGCTGCTATGCCGTGTTTTGTTTCTTCGCCAGAAACATTTACTTGCACAAAGCATTTAACTTTTTTGGTAGCTCGTTTCTGTATTTCTTTTGCCAGTGACAGTCGGTCAAGAGAATGAATATAATCAAATTTTTCAATCATTTCTTTGACTTTCCGGGATTGAAGAGTACCAATGAAATGCCACGTCCCTTTTCCTTCTAGCACTTGCCACTTTCGGTTACCTTCTTCTACCCTATTTTCCCCAATATGTGCTATGCCTGCATCTATTGCCTCAAGTGCCCTCTCATCACTCACATATTTCGTCACAGCGATAATCTTAACGCTGTTTACATCTCTTTGAACTCGTTGACAGGCCAGCTCAATGTCCTGTTGAATTGTTTCTAAATTCTCTTTTACTGTCAACGTAAATACCTCCTTTATTTCATTCCAATAAAACTCATCATTCTTCCTGTTCGTTCTTGGCGACGATATGAAAAAAACAGCTCACTTTCATTAAAAGTGCATAAATTAGAAACAAATATATGATCTTCTCTTATTCCTGCCTCTATAAGTAACTGTTTATTTAGTTGCTTTAAGTCTAATAAATATTTATTATTTCCAATTTCTTTGTACGATAAATCATTTGAGTTCGTAATAACATCGTTTACTTTATCAATTACGTAATGATCTACTTCATAATTTTGTTGTGAGATGGATGGACCAATAGCAACGTAAATCGATTGTAAAGGAATGTTTTCATTGCCAGACCAAATGCGGATCATATTTGGACCAATTTTGGCAACTGTACCTTTCCAACCTGCATGAGCTAAACCGACCGCACTGTATATCGGAGAAAAAAAGTAAAGAGGAACACAATCCGCATAAAGACTTGCCAAAAGAATATTTTTCTCTGTCGTATACATTCCATCCGTACCTTTAATCGCATCATTCATGTGTAATGTACCGCTGCCACAATCAGCTTCTTTCACCTTTTTTATCTTATTGCCATGTACTTGCTCAGAGAATACCCATCGATCCAATGGAAATTCAATATCATTTGCCAATTTTTTACGATTTTCAATAACTTTATCACACTCATCATCGACATGAAGGCCAAGATTTAACGAAGCGTATGGATTAAGACTATACCCACTTTTTCTCGTTGAAAATCCGACTACCGGACTATTTTCTAGCTGTCCGAACGGTTTTATCGTTAAATTATTTTGTTTTTGTAAAACAAAAGGCTCATTTTGCACTAAGGACACTTCCCTACACCATTTTATAAACTAAAAAGCTAGTCTACATAGCTTAATTAACGTAATCTTTTTCTACAGCCAGTTACTTTATTCTAACATATTTTTCTATTTACAAATAGACTTTGTTCGTTTTAATCTTCTAGTCGAACGAGTATCACATCTGAACCAATTTTAATAATATTTTTCCATGGAATCACGACCTCTGTTTCTCTTCCTCCTAAAAAGGTAAGCATTTTCCCTGTTCCACCAATAATAATAGAATCAACCATTCCTGTATCTAAATTAATATCTAAATCTCCAATATGACCTAACACTTTCCCATCCGACACATTAACAATTTCCTTAGCTTGAATATCAGAAATCTTTAACATAATATCTTCCCCCAATTCAATTGATTGTAATACATATATATGTACTAGCGCTCGATATATTTACTTTTAAAAAAATAAAAAGAGGTAAACGATGACGTTTACCTCTTTTATTATTCAGGCTTTAGCGTGCTTATTCATTTGTTGAATGGCTGCCTTCTCAAGACGTGACACTTGCGCTTGAGAAATGCCAATTTCATCTGCGACTTCCATTTGGGTTTTCCCTTGGAAAAAGCGCATGTCTAATATCATTTTTTCCCTCTCGCTTAATCGTACCATGGCTTCTTTTAAAGCTATTTCTTCGACCCATTGAATATCTTTTTGTTTTTCATCACTTATTTGATCCATGACATAAATTGGGTCACCGCCATCGTTATAGATTGGCTCAAATAATGATACAGGGTCTTGGATCGCATCAAGGGCAAAGACAATATCCTCTTTTGGAACATTTAATACTTTAGCAATTTCTAAGATCGTCGGTTCGCGATCTCGAGATTTTTCACTCATTAATGAGTCTCTTACTTGTAATGCCTTATAAGCAATATCCCTAAGCGATCTAGAAACTCGAATTGGATTATTGTCACGTAAATAACGTCGAATTTCCCCTATAATCATCGGTACTGCATAAGTCGAAAATTTCACATTTTGACTTAAATCAAAGTTATCAATGGATTTCATCAATCCAATGCAACCTACTTGAAATAAATCATCAACGTATTCCCCACGATTGTTAAAACGCTGAATAACACTTAATACTAATCTTAAGTTTCCGTTGATTAGCTTTTCTCTTGCTGTTTCGTCACCACTTTGAAGTTCTTCAAATAATTGGCGCATTTCTTTGTTCGTAAGTACTGGCAGTTTGGCTGTGTCAACACCACAAATTTCAACTTTATTTCGTGTCAATTCTTTCCCTCCTAACAGGAGTTGATGTACAAGTGTAAGTATCTCCTCTGGTGGGAAAAATATGCACTACTTCACGTACGTGGAAATTACTTTTTCGTGGAATCATTGATAAACAAAGGAGTAAACGGCTAAAAAATTTTTTTAAAAAATAAATGCTGAATTTTGAGTATAATTTCTTGAATTAGTGGGAAATGAGCATATACTCCCTCGTTAATTCAACTCTCAAAATTCAACATTCATCAACTAAACCATTTTATTAAATTCTTTTCTTAAACGCTTAATAATTCTTTTTTCTAACCTTGAAATATACGATTGGGAAATCCCTAATAAATCAGCTACATCCTTTTGGGTTTTTTCCTCTCCACCTGCTAAACCGAAGCGAAGTTCCATAATTTGTTTTTCTCTTGCATTTAACGTGTGAAGTGCTTTAACGAGTAATTTACGGTCAACTTTTTCTTCCATTCCTTTTGTAATGATATCTTCCTCTGTTCCTAATACGTCAGAAAGAAGAAGTTCATTCCCATCCCAATCGATATTAAGCGGTTCATCAAAAGAGACTTCTGAGCGTATTTTATTATTCCTTCTCAAATACATTAAAATCTCGTTTTCAATACATCTCGACGCATAAGTAGCAAGCTTAATTTTCTTTTCTGGATTAAACGTATTAACCGCCTTAATTAATCCAATGGTTCCAATACTAATTAAATCTTCAATATTAATTCCTGTATTTTCGAACTTTCTCGCTATGTAAACGACCAAGCGTAAATTTCGTTCAATCAGCATCGATTTTACCGCTTTATCTCCAGTAGGTAATTTACTTAATAAGTGCTCTTCTTCATCTTTTGAAAGTGGTGGAGGGAGTGCTTCGCTTCCACCTATGTAATAAATTTCATCTGCTTTAATACCTAATTTCATTAATAGTTTGTACCACATTAATGTCAATTTTAATTTCAGTTTTTGCATTTATGAACCTCCTAAAGTTTTTAGAACATCATACTTAGCGAAGAACCGTTATGCGCTTTTCCCTTGTACAAGCATTTGAGGATGGAGTATACAGTGAAAATCGCCATCTGATGATAGATTAGTAAAGTTTAACCCTAAAACAACATTATTACATTGTAACTGCTCACCTTTTTGTAATGTAATTACTACTCGATCTGGTTTTACGCCGATAATAAACTGGTTGACTTGGCCGACACCTCGATACGGAATAATACATAACTTTTCTTCCCACCCCTTATTGATTGAAAAAGAAGAGTCGCCAATCATTTCTGGATGTTTGGCTTGCTCGACTATATCTTTAGGGAATTTATTTTGCATTTCGTTCATATCTATTATCATAACAGGCCTTTTCGTAAGTGGATCTTGAAGTTGATTGCCACTATCAATTAACCCTTTTAAATGCAATTCAATTTCATTAATGGCAAGAGCAACATCTACAATCTCATCGTACTTAATTTTTCGAACTTCAATTTGCTCAAATCTTTTTTTGGATAAATACCAAAGGCTAGGAAATCCGATAATTACTAATAGCCAGCTTATAGGTGTCCCTAATCCTGTAGACTTTGTTGAGACTACTCCATTCAAAATGACCATTTCGTTATTGAAAAAGTAATGTAGTGCAATAAGTCCACCTCCGCATATAAAGCTAACGAAATAAAAGGTTAGGAGATTTTGAATAAAGTAGGAAAATTTCTTAAATCCAAAAGTAACAACAACTATACATACTGAAAGAACTACCTTAAAAACAGGATGATAAAAAAGTGCGCTATAAGGTGTTAAAAGTAAAAAAATAATACTTGATGCCAACAGAGATCCTAATAGTATCCTCCACTTTACTAGAGTTCTCTTTAAAACGATTCCTGTCAATAATAGTAATAATAAATCAATACAAAAATTTAGAAACCATATGACATCTAAATATATAGCCATATGTTCTCCTTTCTAAAAAATGAAATAGTTCTTAAAGTGTGTGTTCAAAAAAGGATAATCAATTCCAAATTTCCGAACATCCTCTAAAAGATTTGAGACTAGTATATATCAAATCTTATTTATAAGTCTGTCAGTTTATGCCGATAGAATAGAGGAAATTTTAGTGATTTTTCACTATATTTGTCGCATACCGCTTAAACGCTGTGAAAGCACAGTATGCCACCAAGATTAATTTCAAACAAAACGTTCATGAAGATTTAATTGTCACCACCTAATATAGAAAAGTCAGGCAAGGGCGTAGCCTAACCAACTGTCCACAAACCAACTAACCAACTCTTTCCATACAAAACACTCATAACAATTTACCGTCACCATCTAAGATGAAAAGGTGGACACTTTCCCTCACTTCGCTGTGAAGCTACTGACCTCAATCACATCATGTGAAACTCTTTAGAGAATTCATCATGCAGCTTTGCGACGAGTAACCGCAGGAGCACCCTTCTTTCGAATCTCAGAGGCTCGTTCACGAAAGTGTCCACCTTTTTTTCATATACAAAAAGACATACTTATTAATGATGTACACTAAGTGGTACCCATTAATAAGTATGTCTTGTCTGTTTATAATCTGACCAAGGCACTTCCGCTTTTCTATTTGTCTAGCTTCAGTGCCTAGGTCCTCGAAAACTTCACCTTCAATCACAAGGCAAAAATCGCCTTTTGAATTGAAGCCTCCAGTTTTTTCGGACCTGACCAAGGCACTTCCGCTTTTCTAATTATCGATTTCTACGATTTCTTAAGAAAGTTGGTATGTCCAACGTGTCTATCGACTCTTGTTGAGCTTGTCCTTGCGGTTTTCTGTCGCTTGCTTGAGTTTCCTCATGTTGTACTGGAGCTTTTTTCGTTACACCAGCTTTTACAGGTTGTGTTGGTTTTGAAATTTTCATATTTTCTTGATCACTAAACCCTGTAGCAATGACAGTTACAATAATTTCATCTTTAAGATTTTCATTAATGACAGATCCGAAAATCATATTCACTTCTTGATCAGATGCACTTGATACAATTTCTGCTGCCTCATGGACTTCATAAAGGCTTAAGTTCGTTCCACCTGTAATATTCATGAGTACGCCTTGCGCACCATCAATTGAAGTTTCTAATAAAGGACTAGAAATTGCTTTTTTAGCGGCTTCTGATGCACGATTTTCACCTGTAGCAACGCCGATCCCCATTAAAGCTGACCCTTTATCACTCATAATTGTCTTCACATCGGCAAAATCAAGGTTAATTAAACCAGGTACAGCAATTAAATCTGATATACCTTGAACACCTTGTCTTAATACATTGTCTGCCTCACGAAACGCTTCTAACATTGGTGTATTTTTATCAACGATCTCTAATAAACGATCGTTAGGAATCACAATCAATGTATCTACTTTTTCTTTTAAGTCGCTAATTCCTCCTGCAGCTTGAGTCGATCGTTTACGACCCTCAAATGTAAACGGTCGAGTAACGACACCAACGGTTAGGGCGCCAATTTCTTTAGCAATTTCAGCGATTACAGGTGCTGCACCTGTACCAGTTCCTCCACCCATTCCAGCAGTGATAAATACCATATCTGAACCAGATAAAATCCCTTCGATATGCTCTTTACTTTCTTCCGCCGCTTTTTTACCAACTTCTGGATTAGCACCCGCACCTAAACCACGCGTAAGTTTTCCTCCAAGTTGAAGCTTATGCTCTGCTTTTGACAAGTGCAGTGCTTGTGCATCTGTATTAACAGCAATAAACTCAACACCTTGCAATCCATTTTCAATCATTCTATTAACGGCATTACTTCCGCCACCGCCAACACCAATAACTTTAATTTTTGCTAACTGGTCCATATCCATTTCAAACTCTAACATTATAAGGTCCCCCAATCAATCATGTCTCCACGAATAAAATCCATATTTAAATTACTCAAAAAATACTTTAAACCAACTAGAAACTTTCTTTTTTACATTCTGACCTTGGGATGTATCCTTCTTTTTAGAAGGAGCTTCATTTCTTTCTTCCGCTTCTTCATGCTCCAAGTTTCCTAGTGTAGCTGCAATTTCTTTACCTTGAATTTTCCCATTACGATGGGCAAATTGGATTAAGCCAACCCCATTCGTATACTGAGCCTCACGCACGCCAATATAATCAGGTATTGCAATTCTAACACTATTTTGCAAAATTTCTCTAGCTAATTCTAGTATACCAGGAATTTTTACAGTTCCACCAGTTAAAACGTATCCTCCAGGTAAATCCCCGTATCCTAGTTTATAAACTTCACTTTCAATTAGTTGAAACATCTCAGCTAATCTTGGTTCAATAATATATGATAGCTCGTTTTGTGAAAATTCCTCTTTTTGATCGCTACCAATTTTCGTCACTTTAAACATTTCTTCTTTTGATGCTAAGTCAATGTGGGCATGTCCATACTTCTCTTTGACTCGTTCAGCTTCTTCCGTGGAAATTCTAAGTCCGATAGAAATATCATTAGTAATATGATCCCCACCAATCGGAATTACTGATGTAGCTTGTAAGTTGCCTTGTTCGAAAATAGACACAGTCATTGAACCTCCACCTATATCCACAAGAGCAACACCTAAACCTTTTTCATCTTTTGAGACAGCTACAGACCCGCCTGCTAAAGGTTGTAGACAAATATCAGCAATTGAAAGTCCAGCACGCTCAACACAACGTAATAAATTATGTAAAACCGTTTTAGAACCTGTAATTATCGTTCCTTCCATTTCAAGACGTACACCTATCATCCCTCTTGGATCGGTAATTTCATCTAATCCGTCAACAATAAATTGTCGCGGAATTACATCTATAATTTCTCTTTCGGGTGGAATAGAAAAAACTTGAGCAGCGTCAATGACTCTACTAATATCTTCTTCTCCTATTTCACGATCTGCACTAGAAACTGCAACAACTCCGTGACACTGTTGAAGTTGTACATGGTTACCTGAAACACCAACAATAACATTCTCAATTGACATACCTATCATTCTTTCTGCTTGTTCAACTGCCTTGCGAATGGAACGAACAGTTTCATCAATATCAACGATAGAACCTTTTTTGATTCCTTCAGACATTGCATTACCTACGCCTATGATATTTAATGACCCATTAGTAATTTCTCCAATAATTACTCGAACATTAGATGTACCGATGTCTAAACTTACATAAGTTTCCTTGTTGTTCATTCTTTGGCACCTCCTTTAAATAATAAGCTTATAGTTCTGTTTAAAACAACCCCGTATAAGGATAATATTAGGGAAGGAAAATATACATTTGTACATCTATGGGAAACTTGGCGAGCCTAGTCCTTTTAAGAGCAGGCAAGCCTTAGTTTCACTTATACTTAAAAATTTAGAGCTTTTTAATAGAGTGAATTTCATAATCACCTAAATTGAGCCATATCAAACTGTATGTAGTTGCGAACGCATTAACGCAACTACATACAGTTACTTAATGGCGATAATATAAAATATGAAATTCATTGAAAATAATAAAAAGGTAAATTTTTTCTATTAATAAGTTAGTATTCAACAAATAGTTTCCATTCCCTTTTTTTTTGTATAAACTTTCGAATTCTTTTAATAAATTATTGAACACTTTGGTGCGTTTCGTTCAATTTTCGATTTATCTATCTTGTTTTGCCGTCCATTTCGAAAGGAGTATGCGACGAATAACAGCGATATTATTAAATAAACGCACACCAAAAGCAAAAATAGCAGCTAAATATAAGTCTACACCAAGATGAACACCTAGAAAAGCCAAACCTGCGGCCAGTAAAATATTGGAGAAGAATCCAGTTACAAACACTTTCTCCTCAAACGTGTTTTGCAAGTGAGCTCGTATTCCACCAAATAGCGTATCTAAAGCTGCCAAGACAGCGATGGACAAATAATTAGAATATATTTCAGGGATCCTAAATTCTGTCCAAAAGCCAAGTAATAAGCCGATAACTAACCCAACAAATGGTAACCACATTTTATGATTCCTCCTTTATTGGTTGTAAGTGGCGAATACGTAATGGCTGCTCGTATTCAGGTAATGTTATAAAATTGATCGGCGTTGATGTTATACTTAAGTTTTCAATCGCAAAGTACTCAACAGATTCAGAAACAATCATTTCATGATGAAGCTTTTCGGCTTCATTTGCAAGCACATATACTTTCAGTGGCAAATTTGGTATCCTTCTTGCATTGACGTGTGTAACATTATTAACATCCCTAATCGCCGACGTTGAAATAATTCTTTGATTTCCGATCGCTATTTCCTGCGCATTGTGAATGTTTAGCTCATTAATTAAAAACCTTAATAAATGGGCAGGTACTGTTTGCGGAATGAAACCATAATCAGTATACATCGGTTTTATCTCTAGAATAATACCTTCTCCACTTACTGCCGTTAAACCTGCGCGTTCTTTTAAATCGTTGATTGCATCTAACATGGCACCTTCTATATTATCTCTTTGCTTTAGTTGATTTAATAATGTTAATTGCTTCTCAATTTCTTGGTTCAACTCTTGTTGACGCTCTTTTTCAATCCGTAAATCTTGTCTTAATTGCAAAATATCTCGTGTATCACGAACGACAGGTTCATTTGTCGTCTTAAATTGAACGGCAATCATAAAACCAATAATGGTCGTAACAATCGCAAAAATAAGCATACGATCTTTCACAAACATCACCCTCTCTCTGATAAAAAAGGATCCATTATAATAAGTTCCTTCTTTTCAATCTTTACTTCAACTTGATCAGAGAGCAATTGATCCCTTACTCCACCTGGCAAATGAAGCGAATCGTAAAGTTTATCCGGATCACCAATTGCGGTAATAACGAAAGGGGCAAAAGACGTATTTCCGTCAATTCGTATTACAGGCCCTACGCATTGTATATAGGATTGATGAGAAATTCTTTGACCATTAATAGCAATAGCCTCTGCTTGTGTAACTAATAATTCATGGATTACTTTTTGAATATGGCCTTCATGAACAATGTAGAAATTAGGATTTTCACCGTCCGGAACATACTCAGCATCACTTAAAGTCACTTCAATACCAGGCCCTTTTATTCCAACAGATCCTGTAACCATCCTAAGTTTATCAAGATCTTCTACTAAGTTAAAATACGCTCTTTCTTGATAAGCAATCTCTTCTTCAATCGTATTAATTTCAGCCTGAATGGCTCTAAGTTCTTCGGATAAATTTCGATTTAGAGATTGCTCAAACAATACTTGGTTTCTCAATTCATCCTCTTTATTCCACTGCCTCTCGGTAATAACTTGGCTATTTTGACCTTCATTTGCAAACTGATATGATAAGGCGACAATAAAACCCGTTATAATCAGCACAAATGAAAGGATAACGTGATTACCCTTCACTTTCAATTGGTTCTTCCTCCTCATTAACAAATTGTTCGAAATAAGGATTCATTTTCATATGAATAATACCTCTTTTTTCCGGGTCTAGCTCTTTAACGATAGCTGGATAATCTATAATCCTTTTAGAAAAGTGACGTATTGTAGAGCTAACTTTAAAACCATCATTCATATAAAGAGTTATTCTTAAAGGGTCAGCTTCTACAGGAGTATAATAAATTTCCGAGATTCGATGGATGATGCTCTCAGGTAAGTTACTTAATTCGGCAGCCATTTCCGTTAATTCGTTGTTTGTCTCCCAATCCATTAACAACGGAGCATCTGAAGGAAAGTAATTTATAGGTAATTCTTGTAAAATCTCACCCGTTTCTAAAATCGGAAAAAAATTATTATCTACAGCTAAATATGCGACTCTTGAATACTCGTTAACATTAATCTGAACGGTGTGAGGGAACTTACGCTTCACACTTACTTCGCTTATCTCAGTAAATGCTCCTATTTCTTCAATAATTTTATTACTGTTTATTCCCCAAAAGCTTGTCCCATCTTTTAATTCACTTAACTTTATAATTTGATCATCTGATATATAATGATTCCCTTGAATTTCAATTACCTGTACATTACTTAAAGGTGATTGAAAATATATAACAGTAAGTAATAATACGAAAAAAAATGACAGATAAAAAATCAATCGTCGGTTTGCTCTTTGTTTTCTTTCATTTTTAAGTTTTGGAATTCGATCCTCTAGGGTTACGATCTTTTTTTGATCCATAACAACTTCCTCCAATGAATGTTATGTCAAAATATTATTAGTGCACGTTACATCCATTTATTATACTAGCTTCTTATTTCTGTGTAAAAAATATATCTTTCTACAAAATCTTGAAAACGGCATATTAATATGCCGTTTTCATGTCAAAGCAATGCGCTAATATCATTACGTTTACCTATTTTATAAATGTATCATAAAAACCTATTTATTTACATTTATTTTTAACTTTTTTCACCAATTAATTCAACCTCAGTCTCCATTTGAACTTGGAACTTCTTATAAACTTCAGCCTTAATATGATCTATTAGTCCTAGTACATCACTCGCGGTCGCGCCACCGATATTTACAATGAAATTTGCATGTACCGTAGAAACTTGCGCACCTCCAACTGTGTAGCCTTTCAACCCAGCTTCCTCTATTAACTTTCCTGCATGGTGAGGTAATGGATTGCGAAAGACGCTTCCACAGCAAGGGAAATCCCACGGTTGTGTTTTTTTACGATATTCTTTATTTTTTTGAATTTCAGCAACAATATCTTCACGGTTACCATTTCGCAACTGAAAAATTGCCTCGACGCAAATCCCTTGATCTTTTTGCAGTCTTGAGGTTCGATATGAAAAGTCCATTTCGTCATTATTATACCAAACTACTTTACCATTCGGATATACAACCTTGGCCTTCTTTAAAATTTTCGATATATCAGATTTATGAGCTCCGGCATTCATAAATACAGCACCACCTACGGAGCCTGGGATCCCCCCTGCAAACTCTAATCCAGATAATCCTTTTTTACTTAACATTGTGGCAAGTTTTATTAATGAAAAACCTGCACCAACTCTTACTTCTTCGCCGTTTACTTCTAAATGATCTAAACTATCACTTATTTTAATCACTACACCACGAATTCCTTTGTCTGATATTAACAAATTAGAACCGCGTCCAACTATAAATACAGGAACATTATTTTTTTTCAGAAGCGAAATTGTTTTCGCCAAGCTAGTTTCATCTTTTGGAATAAATAATACTTCAGCAGGACCACCAATTTTCCAAGTAGTATGGTTCGCCAACAGTTCATTTTCTTTAATTTGCCCTATATTAGCTTGTTGTAGTTCTTTTATAAGTTTATCCATAAAATCCTCCCAAATGAATATTTCCTATAAATTAAATTTTTATGAACTTCGGTTTTCCAACAGCTTTTGCATCAACTCAAAAATTTCTTTGGCTGCTTCTGGTTTCCCTAACTTTAAAGCAGCTGTATGCATTTCATTCCACTGTTGATCATCGTTCATTATTTGATCAATTTCCTTCAATAGTACGTTACCGGTCATTTCTTTTTCAAGCTTTAAGATTGCAGCATTTTTGTTACTTAATGCCCTTGCATTCTTCTCTTGATGATTGTTAGTCACATAAGGGCTAGGAATTAATATACTTGGTAAACCAACCGCAGTCACTTCAGCTAAAGTAGTTGCACCAGCCCGAGCAACGATCAACTGTACATTTTTTAATACCTCAGGCATATTATGAATGAATGGCTGTATTTGAATATTTTTAGGACTTCCTTGTTTTTTCACCTCTGCCATCACATTTTCATAATGTACTTCTCCAGTTACATATAAAAATTGATAGTTTCTCGTTCCAGCTTCATTTAAAACTTCTAAAAATGCATCGTTAATTGGCCTTGCCCCTCGACTACCACCGACGATAAGTACTGTTTTTTTATCTTTATTTAATCCAATTTCAGTGAGCCGATCTTTTTCTCTTACAAGTGCGGCTTCTGTAGCCCTCGGATTCCCTGTATAAACAACTTTATTTTCAGGAAAAAATGTCCTTGACTCCTCAAAAGAGATCGCTACTTTACTGACATAACGACTTAAAAATTTATTCGTTAGTCCAGGTACACTATTTTGCTCATGGATGACCGTTGGAATTTTTAATTTTGCAGCAGCATAAACAACAGGACCACAAACATAACCACCAGTACCAATTACGACATCTGGTTTAAACTGCTTAATCATTTTTTTAGCATCAGATACACCTTTTAGAAAACGCATCACCGTCTTCATATTGTCTAATGAAATCTTCCGCTTAAAGCCGGTAATATGAATTGTTTTAAAAGGTATTCCTTCCCTTGTTACTAAACTACTTTCTAATCCTTTCTCAGTTCCAATATATAAAAACTCGGCACTCGGCTCTAATTTTTTAATTTCGTTTATAAGCGCTAATGCAGGGTAAATATGCCCACCTGTACCACCACCACTAACAATTATCCGCATAATAACTGACACCTCCAACTAAAAAATGGATTTCTATCCATCTCTCCATTATATCTTATTTTAATTGTAAATATCACACTAAAACAAAAAAAGCCCAGTTAATTTAGGGCTCTTTTAGGGAGTGTTGAATTTTGAGTGAAGAGTTTTGAGTTGTGTGAGAGAAGCTTCGAAGCAAACTCTTACAATAACTCTTCACTCTTAACTCTTAACTAACTAATAACGGGCATACCGGCTTATATTCAACAAAACACCAACGGCAACGAGCATTAATGTTAGTGATGATCCACCGTAGCTTAAAAACGGTAAAGTGATTCCTGTTACCGGCATAAGTCCAATAACTACTCCAATGTTTATCATTACTTGGATCGCAATGACACCAATAATTCCTACAGCAAACAAACTACCAAACAAATCTGGAGCACCTAGCGCAACACGAATTCCTCGCCATAATAATATACTAAATAATAAAATAACAAACGTACCGCCGATAAAGCCAAGCTCTTCTGACAAAATAGCAAAGATAAAGTCTGTTTGAGGCTCAGGTAAGTAAAAAAACTTTTGTCTACTTTCTCCTAAACCGAGCCCCATCAACCCTCCAGGACCGATTGCATACAATGATTGAATAATTTGAAAGCCACTTCCTAGAGGATCAGACCACGGATCTAAAAACGAAGTAATTCGTTTTATACGGTAAGGCGCTGAAATAATAAGCGCAGCAAAACCCGCGAGACCAATCATTCCTAAACCTACAAAATGACTTAATTTTGCTCCGGAAACATAAATCATTACAACACAAGTGCCAACCATAACAGCTCCAGTTCCTAAATCGGGCTGAAGCATAATTAAACCGAAGGCTAAAAGAACTAAAGATAAAGAAGGTAGAAGACCTTGCTTAAACTTGGTTATTTTCTTTTGGTTCTCAGATAAATATTTAGCTAAAAAAGCAATCATCGCAAACTTCATAAATTCAGACGGTTGTATTGAGAAGGCTCCAACTCCTAGCCAACTTTGCGCTCCCCCTCTAACGAGCCCAACTCCCGGAATCAAAACGACAACGAGTAAAATAAAGCAAATGACAACTAATAATTTAGCATGTTTTCGCCACGTCCAATAATCAACATTCATTATAATAAACATCGCTACAACACCTAAGCCAGCAAAGAAAAGTTGACGCTTAGCAAAAAAGAATGCGTCGTCAAACTTATATGTAGCCCAAACAGCACTGGCACTATAAACCATGATCATTCCAATCGCTAATAAAGTAAGTGTTGTAATAATTATAATAAAGTCTGGTGTTGTTTTAGATTTAGGCAATGTGGAACACCTCATTCATTTTTGAATTTGGGCAAGCCCCTATTACCTATATGTATGCAGGTGCCGGTGATACATGTCCATTTATTTTTCTAATTTATAAACGGATTCAATAAATGTATCTCCTCTTTCTTCAAATGTTTTAAACTGATCCCAGCTAGCACACGCCGGTGATAGTAAAATGACATCTCCACTTTGCGAATGTTTATAAGCAATATTTACGGCTTCATTCACATTGTTAACCGTTTCAATAAATGTCAACCCAGCTTTTTTAGCAGCTAGTGCTAATTTTGGGGCTGTTTCTCCATAAACAACAATACCTTTTAATTTTTCAAGGGTCGGAATCAGTTCATCAAAATCGTTTCCCCGGTCTAGTCCACCCGCAATTAAAATTACCGGTTGCCTAAAAGCAGAAACAGCTACTTTTGTTGCTAACATATTCGTTGCTTTAGAATCGTTGTAAAATTTTCTTCCGTTAATTGTTGTGACAAATTGCGTCCGGTGTTTAACACCGTTAAACGAAGATAGTACCTCAACGATTTTTTCTGTTCTAGCCCCAGTAACTTTCGCTGCACAAACGGCCGCTAAAATATTTTCTAAATTATGAGCTCCTGGAAGAACAATTTCTTCTAATGGAATAATCTTTTCATTGTTAAAATAAACATAATTATCGAAAATGTACGCGCCTGATTTAACGGTTTTATTTACTGAAAAAGGAACTTTTTCACCCCTAACATTTGCAGATAATCTCATGACATCGTCATCATCCGCATTAACAATTACGTAATCGTCGCTAGAAAGGTTAGCGAAAATTTTAGCTTTAGCCGCTCCATATTCCTCTCTGGTTCCGTGATAATCTAAATGGGCATCAAATAAGTTTAAGAAGACGGCGACTTTCGGATGAAAGTTTTCAGTCCCCATCAGTTGGAAGCTAGAAACCTCAGTAACAATAATATGATCCATTGTTGCTGTTTCCGCAACCTCACAGGCCACTGTTCCTATATTCCCAGCTATTAATGGCTGGCGTCCACTGTTTTTTAACATTTCATATACAAGCGTTGTCGTCGTCGTTTTTCCATTCGAACCTGTGATCGCAATCATTTCTGCTTCAGAAATCATGTTTGCAACTTCAACTTCTGTAACCACCGAAATCCCTTTCCTAATTGCCCCACTTATAAGAGGGTTAGAATAAGGGATACCAGGATTTTTGACAACTAAATCAAAATTTCTATCAAGTAAGTCCATAGGGTGTCCACCACAAATAACTTCAATTCCCAATTGTTGCAACTCGCTCGCCTGAACGTTTTCCTCAAGTGGCTTTTGATCATTAACGACCACTTTTGCTCCTAACTTGTGAAGGAGTTTACTTGCAGCTAACCCACTTTTGGCAAGCCCAATGACTAAGATTAATTTTCCGGCATATAATTGTTTATTTTTCATTTAAATCCACACCTCTAAGTAAATTCCTAGTACAGCAAACACTAAGCCGACAAGCCAGAAAGTAACGACTACTCGCCATTCAGACCATCCTGATAACTCGTAATGGTGATGAAGTGGACTCATCTTAAATATGCGCTTTCCTCTTGTTTTAAAAGAAATGACTTGAATGATCACAGAAAGTGTTTCAATGACGAAAACACCACCAATGATCACGAGTAAAATTTCCATTTTTGTTAAAATTGCTACTGCGGCGATTGCACCACCTAAGGCTAACGAGCCAGTATCACCCATAAACACTTTAGCTGGATGAGCATTAAAAACGAGAAAGCCTAATACTGCTCCTACAACTGCTGCACAAAATAAAGCAACCTCTATTTGTTCAGCGTTAAAAGCAATAACAGCATAGGCACCAAAGGCAATTGCAGCAGTTCCTGCAAGTAAACCGTCTAACCCATCTGTTAAATTAACCGCATTTGAAGCCCCAACTAGCATGAAAATAATTAATGGTAAATATAAAATACCAATATCTATTCCGAAATCGGTTCCTGGGATCGCAATCTCAGTTGAAAAATTTAATTGATTAATAACAATATAAAAAATGACGGCTACGATTAATTGTCCAATTAACTTTTGTTTTGACGTTAATCCTAAATTACGTTTTAAAACTACTTTAATAAAGTCATCTAAAAATCCTAAGATACCAAAACCTACAGTGACAAGTAATAGTAAATAGATTTCAACCGTTAAATTTGAATATTGCGCTACCATTATAATCGTTGCTATAACAATAGCTAGTAAAATCATTACCCCACCCATTGTCGGAGTCCCACTTTTCTTTTGATGGGACTTCGGTCCTTCTTCTCTTATACTTTGACCGAACTTTAACCTTCGTAAAAATGGGATAATGATTGGTGATAAAGCTACTGAAATAGCAAAGGCTACAACTAATGTAAAAAACAGAAAATTATCGGGCATATTTAATCCCTCCTTCCTACGTACATATATCAGTGGAGAGTGTTTCTAGCTTCATACCACGAGAAGCTTTAATTAATACGACACTTCCATCCGTTAGTAAATTGATTAAATCACCTTTTGCGTGATCTTTTGTTTTATATGTTTTAATTACAATTTTGTCTTTATTGTTTTTCATTAATGCCTCACTTATCCAAGCACCTTTTTCACCAATGGTTATAAGATATGTAATCGGTGCTGTGATCACTTCTGCAACTGATTCATGTAATTGTCTTTCAGCTTTCCCTAGTTCATACATATCCCCTAACACGAGTATTCTTCGTGAAAAACCTTTAAGTTGCTTAATTGTCTCAATTGCGGCTCTCATTGACGTCGGACTAGAATTATATGCGTCGTTTATAATTGTTGAGCCATTTAGCCCAGCCTTTTTTTCCATTCTCATTCCAGTTAACGTACAGTTGTCTAACCCTAATTGCATTGTATGTTCACTTAATCCTAAATATTTCCCAACAGCTAAAGCAAATGTTGCATTTTTAACATTATGCTTACCTAAAAGTGGTAAAGAGAAATGTAAGTTGACGTTTATCGAAAAATTAGTGCCTTCAGCCGCTTGTTCAATATTAGTAATTTTAAATTCGTTACCATCATTATAACCACACTCTAACGTATTTAGATCACGAGCTGTATGCAGTAATGGTTCATCTCCGTCAATAATTAAAACCCCATCTGTCTTCAAGCCATCAACAATTTCAAGCTTGGCTTTAGCAATGCCCTTCCTACTTCCTAGCTGTTCGATATGGGACTCACCAATATTGGTAATAATTGCAATATCAGGCTTTGCGAGCTTACTTAAAAAAGAAATCTCACCAAAGTTATTCATCCCCATTTCAAGTATAGCCACTTCACAGTTGATAGGCATTGCTAAAATTGTTAAGGGTAAACCAATATGATTATTATAATTTCCGGATGTTTTATGCGTAATAAATTTTTTCGAGAGAACTGCTTCTAATAAATCTTTCGTTGATGTTTTCCCATTACTTCCAGTTACACCGACTACTTTAGGGCTTACCTTTTGTAAATATATGCTAGCTAACTGTTGTAATGCTTTTAACGTATCTTTAACAAAAAAAATAGGAAAATCGCCATTTAAACCTTTAGGAACAGGTCTACTTTCGTCCCATAGGGTTGCAATAGCGCCATTATCAATCGCACCTTGTAAAAATTCGTGACCATCAAAACGCTCACCGATAATAGGAATAAAAAGGCCATTATTTACTTGATTACGACTATCGATAAAAACAGAATCTATATTTTTTTCTGTATCAATATCACCTGTAGATTTCGTTGCTATTTGTTTTAAAAAATTTATATTAAAGCTCATTACTACCGCGCTCCTTTATCGCCTCACTAGCAACTAAGCGATCATCAAAGAAAATCGTCTCTCCTCCAATGATTTGATATGTTTCATGCCCTTTTCCAGCGATGACAATCACATCATTATCGTTTGCCTTTTCAACGGCGTGTGTGATCGCTTTTTTACGGTCGACAATTGAAATATGACTACATTCTTCCGTTAGACCTTCTTCCATGTCTTTAATAATTTGTAACGGCTCTTCACTTCTAGGGTTATCAGAAGTCAAAATTACATGATCTCCTAATTCACTGGCAATCTTCGCCATTATTGGACGCTTCGTTTTGTCTCGATCTCCGCCACACCCTACGACAACATAAACCTCGCCTTGAACAAACTCTCTTACAGTTAACAACACATTTTCTAAGCTATCTGGAGTGTGAGCATAGTCGACAATCACTGTAAAAGGTTGTCCTTCATCAACTGGTTCAAATCGGCCAGAAACACCGTCAACGGTTTGTAACGACTTAATAATGTCATCGAGAGGTAACCCGTCTACAAGACATGTAGCCAATGCGGCTAAAGCATTATAAACACTAAATTTACCAATCATCTTTAATTGTACCGATTGCTTTTCTCCAAATGCTTCTACTTCAAAATACGTTCCTTGAGCAGTGATTTTTATATTTTTAGCTTTAACATCACAGTCATGTTCAATTCCATATGTAACAATTTGAGCAGCAGTCATTTTCTCGTATTCTCTAGATGCAGGATCATCTACATTTAAAACAGCTATTTTCCTCTGTTTATGACAATACGTATTTCCTAACTGGGCAAATAACAGCCCTTTTGCATGCCGATATGCATCCATCGTTTCATGATAGTCTAGGTGGTCTTGAGAAAGATTCGTGAATACAGCGATGTTAAAATCACAACCTCTTACTCTTCCGAGGTGAAGGGCGTGACTAGACACTTCCATAATCGCTGTTTCAACACCTTGATCAACCATCTTCCTGAAACTTTGTTGTAAGGAAATAGACTCTGGCGTCGTATTTTTCGCCTCTACTTTCTCATTAGCTATTTTCATATACATCGTTCCAATTAAGCCTGTTTTAACACGGGCATCCATTAAAATTTTATCGATCAAGTGGGTTGTAGTCGTTTTCCCATTGGTGCCTGTAACGCCGATCAGCGAAAGTTTCGTTGTCGGGTGATCGTAAAATACATTTGAAATTACCGCCATGGCCCGTTTTGTATCTTTTACGTAGACAACAGGTACATCAACGTCTATTCGCTTTTGGGCTAAAATCGCGACCGCACCTTTTTCTATTGCTTGATGGGCAAAATCATGTCCGTCTACTGTATATCCTTCAATACAAATAAATAGACTTCCGTCATCCACTTGGCGGGAGTCCATTTCAATTGTGTTAATTACAGGGTTAGAACTATTACTTTTCGAAAATTGCTGCAAGCAGCTAACAAGTTCATTTAGAGTCATCATTTTCCATTAACCTCACAATCATTTAACTTATCTCTAGCGTAGCTATTAATCGCAGTTTTTAAACTTTAAAATCATCTATTTTTACAT